>WAPO01000053.1 GCA_015520705.1 Thermococcus sp.
CCATCCATCGAGAAGACACCGTCGCTGACGATGATTTTCTTCTTCTTTTCCTTGTTCTCCTTGAGGCGCTTTTCAAGGTCTTCCATGTCGAGGTGCTTGTAGATGACCTTCGGCGCACCGCTGAGGCGCATTCCGTCAATGATGCTCGCGTGGTTGAGCTCCTCACTGATGAACACGCCGTCGTCCTTCTTTGTCAGAAGGGCGCTTAAAGCACCGAGGTTCGCGTTGTAGCCGCTCTGGAAGAGTATTGCCGCTTCACGCTTCTTGAACTTTGCTAATTTTTCCTCAAGTTCGACGTGGAGTTCCATGGTTCCGGCAATTGTCCTAACGGCACCGGCACCCACACCATAGTCGAGAATAGCCCTTATTGCGGCCTCTTTAATCTTTGGATGGGCGGCTAAACCGAGATAGTTGTTTGAACACATGTTGAGAACTTTTTTGCCATCGACGACAACCCACGGGCCCTGAGAACTCTCAAGCTTCCTTATGGTGATATAAAGGCCCTTTTCTTTGAGTTCTTTCAACTCTTCGGTAATCCAGTCCAGCTTTGCCATGAGAACCACCATGATAAGAATGCTCGTGTAACTATAAAAGTTTTTCACATTATCGCATGGCAAAGGCTTTAATATCCCTAACGGAATAAATCTTAGATTTAAAGGTGATAGCCATGAGTGAAGAGGTTAAGGAAGTTAAAATCCTTGAAAAGCCCTGGGTTGAGAAATACAGGCCTCTGAGGCTTGAGGATATGGTGGGTCAGGATCACATAGTTAAAAGGCTCAAGCACTATGCCAAGACAGGTTCGATGCCGCATCTGCTCTTTGCAGGCCCTCCCGGCGTTGGGAAGTGCCTTACGGGGGATGCAAGGGTCATAGTCAACGGTGAGCTCAGAACCATCGGTGAGTTGGTTGAGGGACTCAGCAAGGGCAAATTCGGCCCAACCCCCGTTAAAGGCCTAACCGTTATAGGCGTTGATGAAGATGGTAAACTTACTGAATTGCCAGTTGAATACGTTTACAAGGACAGAACAAATGAGCTCGTCAGGATAAGGACAAGGCTCGGCAGGGAGCTCAAGGTTACACCTTACCATCCGCTCCTCGTGAACAGGAGGAACGGTAGAATAGAGTGGGTTAAGGCAGAGGAACTCAAACCTGGAGACAGGCTGGCGGTTCCTCGCTTCCTTCCGGCTATCCTTGATGAAGAGCCCCTTGCAGAGTGGCTAGGCTACTTCATCGGAGACGGCCATGCCGATTCTCGGAACAACGTTATAACCTTCACAAACACTGATGAATGGCTTAGAAAACGCTTTATGGAGCTCACCGAGAAGCTCTTTCTGGATGCAAGGATTAAGGAGAGAATCCCCCAGAACCGCGCGCCCGATGTTTACGTGAACTCCAAGACCGCGAAGAAGCTTGTTGAGAGTCTTGGCCTCGCTGGAAGAAAGGCTGACAGGGTCTTTATACCGCCCCAGGGCTGGAAGGGTCTGCGCTCCTTCCTGAGGGCTTACTTTGACTGCGACGCTGGAGTTGAAAACAATGGCATAGTTCTCTCAACCGCGAGCAGGGAGATGGCCGAGCAGGTTTCCTACGCGCTGGCGGGGCTTGGAGTGGTCGCCAAAGTTAGAACCAAGACTCTCAAAGAACGCACCTACTACTACGTTGTTGTCTCCGGCTCTGAGAATGTCTCGCGCTTCCTCGCTGAGGTCGGTTTCTCGGTCGGGGAGAAGAGAGAGAAGGCCGAAGCACTCGTGAAAAAACCCAATCCCAACATCGGCTCTCTCTACGCCGACAGAGAGCTTATCTCCTACGTCAGGGACAGGCTCAGACTCAACTTCTACGACGATAAGATTAGGTGGAGCCCAGAGAAGGCCCGGAAAATAGCCTGGGAGCTCATGAAGGAAATCTACCACCGCCTTGACGAGCTTGAGAGACTTGAGAAGGCTTTGTCAAGGAGTGTCATCATAGACTGGGAGGAAGTGGCAAAGAGAAGGAATGAAATAGCGGAGAAGACCGGGATAAGGGCCGACAGGATTCTTGAGTACATCAGGGGCAAGAGGAAGCCCAGCCTTAGGAACTACCTCAAGATTGCAGAGGCTCTTGGAATCGAGCTTGGGGAAACGATAGAGGCAATGAGGCTCTTCGCGAGGAAGTACTCGAGCTACGCCGAGATTGGAAGGCTCGTCGGCACTTGGAACTCAAGCGTTAGGGTAATCCTTGAGAGCAATACTGAGAAGATAGAGGCCCTTGAGGAAATCAGAAAAGCTGAATTGAAGCTCTTGCGGGGGATACTGAACGACGAGAAGCTCAAGAGGGGAATAGCTTACCTCGTCTTCCTTGCCCAGAACGAGCTCCTCTGGGACGAGATAGTTGAGGTTGAAAAGCTGAAGGGAGACTTCGTGATCTACGACCTCCACGTTCCGAGCTATCACAACTTCATCGGAGGTAACCTTCCGACGGTTCTCCACAACACAACTGCCGCCCTTGCCCTCTCAAGAGCGCTCTTCGGCGAGCACTGGAGGCACAACTTTCTCGAACTGAACGCTTCGGTCTCGAAGAACACCCCAGTCCTCGTGAGGATGAATGGTGATATTGTTAGAACGACCTTTGCAGAGCTCGACAGGATTTATTTTGATGAGAATGACGGTGATGTAGCATACAAAGACACGCCAGACCTTGAGGTTCTGACAGTTGATGAGAACTACCGCGTTGGATGGGCGAGGGTCAGCAAGATAATCCGCCACCGTGTTCCGGTCATCATGCGCCTCTACCTTGAAGGCGGCGGAAAGCTTGAGTTGACCGGCAATCATTCGGTCATGATTCTCACAGAGAACGGCCTCAGAACTGTAAAGGCGAGTGACCTCAGGGAGGGCGAGCATCTCCTAAGCTTCACCGCCAACCTCGGAGGCTTCCTTGACGTTCTGAACCTTGAAGGCTATGGGGTCAGGCAGAGCTCCCGTGTCAGATCATTCCGGAATCTACCAGTTACGGAAGAGCTTTCATACATGTTTGGCCTCTATGCTGCTGAAGGCGCGGTTGGGTTTAAAGGAACCACCTCAGGTCAAGTAATTTACACGCTTGGAGCACATGAAGCCGAACTGATAGGGAAGGTGAGGGGCTTTGCGGAGTCTCTCGGCCTCAGCGTTTATGAGAACTACACTGGCTCTGGCTTTGATCGTTCAAGGAAGAGCGCTAAGCAAGTGCGCATACTAAATACCCAGCTTGCGAAGTTCTTTGAGAATGGCTTCTACGATGGAAATGGAAGAAAAGCCATGAACAAGAGGATTCCCGGCTTTGTTTATGAGTTCCCGCCACAAAAGCGTGTAGCGTTTCTGAAAGGTCTGGCAGATGGCGACGGAACCGGTGAGTGGGGTTCTGTGCTCAGGATTTCGTCGGTTTCGCGTGACCTGCTTATAGACACAGTCTGGCTCGCGAGGATTTCTGGAATAGAAGCAAGTCTCTTTGAGAGGGAAGCCAGGCTTATCTGGAAGGGTGGAATGCGGTGGAGTAAGGCAGAGCTCATGCCAGCTAAGCCTGTTGTTGAAATGCTCAAGAAGATAGAGTATGCAATTGAAGGCAACTGGCGCTATGAATTCAGACACCAGCTTTACGAAGGTAAGGAAAGGGTCAGGAAAGAGACCCTGAGGAGAGTTATCGGAATGATAAATAAGGCCAAGCTGAAGGAGGAGCACGGGAGGGTATTTGAAACCCTCAAAAAGCTCGCCAACACTGACTTACACGTTCTGAAGATAAGAAAGGTCGAGGTGGTTGAGTATAATGACTTCGTCTATGACGTCAGCGTTCCCGGCAACGAAATGTTCTTTGCAGGTGAAATCCCAGTACTCCTTCACAATTCCGACGAACGAGGGATAAATGTGATTAGAGAAAAAGTAAAGGAGTTTGCGCGCACAAAACCCGTTGCCGGAGCCCACTTTAAGATTATCTTCCTCGATGAGGCTGACGCTCTGACCCAGGACGCCCAGCAGGCGCTGAGGAGAACGATGGAAATGTTCTCAAACAACGTTAGATTCATCTTGTCATGTAACTATTCGTCAAAAATTATCGAACCGATTCAGTCAAGATGTGCCATTTTCCGCTTCAGACCGCTTAGAGATGAAGACGTGGCGATGAGACTCCGCTATATTGCGGAGCAGGAAGGGCTTGAGCTCACCGAAGACGGTCTTCAGGCTCTGCTTTATGTTGCAGAAGGCGACCTCAGAAGGGCGATAAACGTTCTGCAGGCCGCTGCAGCCCTTGACCTGAAAATTACGGATGAAAATGTCTTCACGGTGGCCAGCAGGGCGAGGCCCGAGGATGTCAGAAACATGATGATTCTCGCCCTGGAGGGCAACTTCCTCAAAGCTAGGGACAAGCTCAGGGAGATACTCCTCAAGCAGGGCCTCAGCGGTGAGGACGTCATCATACAGATGCACAAGGAGGTCTTCAACCTCCCGATTTCCGAGCCGAAGAAGGTTGCTCTGGCTGATAAAATTGGAGAATACAATTTCCGCCTCGTCGAAGGGGCGAATGAGATGATTCAGCTTGAGGCTCTGCTCGCCCAGTTCACAATAATGGGTAAGTGATTCCCATGCTCCCGTGGGTTGAAAAATACAGACCGAGGCATATGAAGGACATAATAAACCAGAGGAATGCTGTTCAGAAGGTCAACGACTGGGTTAGAAGCTGGATTGGGGGGATGCCAAAGAAAAAAGCCCTCCTCCTTGCCGGCCCGCCGGGCTCCGGAAAGACCTCCACTGTCTATGCCCTTGCCAATGACTACGGCTTTGAGGTCATAGAGCTGAATGCCTCCGATGAGAGGACTGTGGAGAAGATAAAACGCTACATAGGTGCGGCATACACCCTCGATGTTTTTAGAAGAAGGAGAAAGCTGATCTTCCTTGATGAGGCTGACAACATAGAATCGAGCGGTGCGAGGGAGATTGCAAAGCTGATTGAGAGGGCCCGGAATCCCATAATAATGGCGGCCAACTACTACTGGAAGGTTCCGAAGGAAATCCGGAGTAGGGCGGAGATTGTTGAATACAAGCGCCTGACCCAGAGGGATATACAGACTGCCCTCTACAGAATCCTCAAGATTGAGGGGATTTTCGTCCCGAAGGAGGTTGTGAGGGAAATCGCCAAGAGGGCGAATGGAGATCTGAGGGCGGCCATAAACGACCTTCAGACAGTTGTGAGCGGTGGGGTTGAGGACGCCTCTGAGGTTCTGGCCTACAGGGACGTTGAGAAGTCCGTTTTTCAGGTTCTCGGAACTATATTTGCAACGGACAACGTTAAAAGGGCAAGGATGGCAAGCTGGAACCTCGACATGATGCCCAACGAGCTCCTCCTCTGGATAGATGAGAACATTCCTTATGTGTATCCAAAGCCTGAGGACATAGCTGCGGCATACGAAGCCCTCAGCAGGGCTGACATATACCTCGCAAGGGCTCAGAGAACCGGAAATTACGGCCTGTGGAAGTATGCGACGGATATGATGGCCGCAGGGGTCGCCGTGGCGGGTATCAAAAAGAAGGGCTTTCTCCGCTTTTATCCGCCGAAAACGATTAAACTGCTCACCGAAAGCAAGGTTGAGCGCTCACTGAGGGATTCGGTTCTCAGGAAGATTATGAAGGAGATGCACATGGCGAAGCTTGAGGCGCTGGAAACCCTCAACATCCTCAGAGCAATATTCGAGAACAACCCTGACATGGCGGCGCATTTCGTGGTCTTCCTCGACCTCGACCTCAAGGAGGTAGAGTTCATAGCGGGCGATAGGGAGAAGGCAGGGATTATATGGGGCAAGAGCATGAACATTGAGAAGAGGCTCAAGGAGAGGGGCGAGCTTGAGGAGCATGTAATGCTGGCAGTAGAAGAAGCCGAGGAAGAGGAGGAAATCAGCGAGGAGGAGCTTGAGAAGGCTGAGGAAGAAATGGAGACAGTTGAAGAGGAAAAAGAAGAGGAAAAGGCCGAGAAGCCGAAGAAGGGCAAACAGGCGACGCTCTTCGATTTTCTGAAGAAATGAGACAGACATATTTCAAACAGGAAGGGAGATCTCAGAATTTCCTAACTGGGAGTTACCTCCTTTTTCTGGGAGATTTTACTTGTAATTCTCATAAACCCTTTATTCTTTTCACCAATGTTTGAGCAAAAAGATGGACGTCATTGGGCCATCTTGCTGTGATCAGATTGCCATGCTCTACAACAAATGGTTTCCAGATACTTCCGCCGGTTAGGTAATCCTTCCTGGTTTTTAAAACTTTGATTATCTCATCTTGAACATATTCAGGGTATGTCCTGTAATACCTTCCCAACTTCCAGAAAGTCAAATAATAAGCCATTCTCTCCAATTTCTTTGTGAGAGAAGTGAGTTTCCTTCCGTAGAGGACACTTCTACCTGTCTCGGGATCAGTGGTTCTAGCAAGAACAAGAGGGCCGTGGCAGATAGCTCCTATGATTTTATTAAGTTTAACAAATTCCAGAACTTTCTCCTGAAGCACAGTGCTTTCCAGATATTGACGCATTCCTTTTGCATGTCCACCGGGTAAAATTAGAGCATCATATCCCCCGGGGATTATGTTCTCATAGGGAATGGGGTCTTGAAATGATGCACTCTGCTCAAGTTCGCGATATGCTTCAATGGCTTCAGGTTTTGCGCCCAACTTTCCAAAAATAACCCCTGTGATTAAAAGAGGGTCTGCTTTGCCCACTTTTCCTTTTTCTGTGCTGAATGTTACATCAAAGCCATTATTTACGAAATATTTCCAAGGGATGGAAACCTCAGTCAAATCAAAATCCTTATCGGGAATCGGTATGAGTACTTTTTTAGTCATTTTTTCATCCTCAAAAATATTATGCCACATTATCAATAATAAACGGTAGGCACGATGAGATATAAGCTTACCGGTGGCAGTTGGAGGGAATAAGAGCAAGTGCATGCCTGGGGTTTGATTTTAGAAGAATCAACAGCTAGGTTTCTGTTTATCCAAAAATCCTCACATCGGCGCAGACTTTGAAGACGTGCGGCTTGAAGTCACTAACCTTTTTTAGCTTAACCTCACAGTCTCTCCCCTGTTCGCGGCACTCATCGATGATCCTGTGCCTGAAGGCTTCCAGCTCGTCCTCGTGCACGAAGTCGTAGTAGTGGAGCCATCTTTCAGCTTTGCTCAGCGTCAAAGCCAGGGCATCAACACCCCTCGGCGTCGGGCTTATCACCCGGGCAAATGTTTTGAGGCGGGGAAGAACCTCGAAAGCGTCCCCGCGGATGAACTCTATCTCTCCCTTCAGGCGCTTCCTGTTGAGCTCTATGTTCTCAAGGCCAAGCTGATAGGCCTCCCTGTTGAGCTCCACTGCTGTAATCCTAACCTTCCTGTATCGCGCTATCACGAGGGCATACGGAAGCACTCCGGCGAACGGTATGAGAATCCTTTCACCATCCTTAACAAGCTGGGCCAGACGGTAGCGCTCGCCCTTCATCCTCGGGTTGAAGAAGACCTTTGAGAGATCAACCTTTATCTCCACGCCGTTTTCCCTGTGGAGCGTTTCAA
>WAPO01000054.1 GCA_015520705.1 Thermococcus sp.
ATCTCCAACGGTGCTCTCTTTAAAAAGGGTCACAACGTCCTGCTCGTGCTGGAAACCAATGATGGGGCTAACCTTTATGTCCTCATGGCCATGGGGAGTAAGGAGAACGTATTGAGAATGACTAACCAAGGTGACGTCTTTGGCTGATATCCTCCACCACACCATGGGAACGTTTGATGAGGAAGGCAATCCGGGACAGACTTACTGGTGTGGATACCCCGGCTCCGATGTGTGCGATGGCATTGAGGCTTTTGCAAGCGAATACCAAAGATTAAAGGATCAGGGAATAGTTTCGTGGTCTCTGGTAAACAACTATGACGCAGATCCGACTTGTACTCTGGGCCTATGTTGACCCTGGGGCTATATAAATATGGACGATGTCATTTCAGAGGTTAATGCCTATCGTCCAATCCTGCTCCAGCTTGAGGACGGTGGAAGCGCAACGGATGGACAAGGACCTTACGGGAACCATAGCGTAGTTATAACGGGGTACGTGGGGAATTCTAACACAGTGGATTATTTGGTCATTCACAGTGGCTGGGATATGTATGATCACTATCTTGCATGGGGTAATTGGGGGTCTGATACACACCTTGTAAAAATAATTCCAAAGCGGAGATGAGTAGATGAAGCTCAAGAACTATCTCCCCCATCTTTTTATCCTCGGATTGGCTACTGCTTGGGAGATTCTCCTCGCCTACCAACCCTGGCTGTACGGTTATTACATTAAGGGGGAACGGATCAAGGTCAGTGGAGGCTTCATATGCCACCTGAAATACTCTCCAACCCTCATCTTCGTCATTCTCGTTCTTCTCCCTGCCATAATCCTTCTCACACTGTACGTTTACCTTAGGAACCCCACCCTCAGAAAATCAGGCTTATCGATAGGCGTGCCGGCACTCTTCGTAGTGTTGATGCCGCTGGTCTCCAAAGACGACACCCTGTGGTTGTGGGGAATGCTCCTAACCTCGATCGTGAGTGGTATTGTCCTTGGAAAAGGAAAATTGGAGAAGGCCTTACTAGCAATACAAGGGTTCTTTCCAGCGTTCATAGTTTTCATGATTATAGGTGGGGGATTTCATGTTTCATGTTGAGTCCTTCAAAGAAGAACGTGAAGAGAACTTATTGAGAATAATTGGCCAAGGTGAGCATCCTTGAGACTTCAGGATGCCCTTCATTTTTCTCTATTTCCAGCATTGGAGTTTCTAATCATGGCCCTCCTTCCCCCGAACTACTACGTCAGGTCCTCCTGCTGGTCCCTAAACCCTCCAGCTTGTATATTTTATTTCAAACCCTCTTTGGAGTTCTTTCTTATCACTGGGTTACCTTTTATGATTGCAGTTATCATAGGATTGCTGTTACGGCAAAAGGATATAGTCACTATCTTTTCAACCGCTTGCCTGACAGTTCTTCTGGGAATTTTCCTCTTCGGCCTCACGGATGCCTCCCCCATTGTTCTCGCAGTGGCCGTTCTTCCCGCTCTTATATCCCGTGAAAAAGAATCCGGTAAGGTCGCCTCGGTTATATCGCTCGCCGTTCTCATCGCTGTTTTGATAATAGCAATGATGGGCACGGCTCAGGCGATATAATCCCTGAAAAGATAGGGGCAAAAAGCCAGAAGGTCCCAAAACGCATTCTCCCCACCCTGGTCTTGTGAGAGATCTGATGAAAAGAAGGAATTACTCCTCCCCGAAAATCCTCTCGACAAACCAGCGCTCATCAAAGGGCTTCAAATCGTCATAGCCCTGTCCGACGCCAACGAACAGTATGGGAGCTCCTATGGCGTGGCTTATGCTCAAAGCGGCACCACCCCGTGCATCGGCGTCGAGCTTTGTCAAAATTACGCCGTCTATCCTAACAGCATCATTGAACTGCCTCGCCTGCTCTATTATGGCATTCCCGGCCAGTGCGTCTCCCACAAAAATCACCATGTCGGGCTTTGTAACCCTCACTATCTTCCGCATCTCATCCATCAGATTTCTGTTCTTCTCGTTTCTCCCTGCGGTATCTATTAGGACGACATCAATGCCCCTTGCCCTTGCGTGTTCTATTGCATCATAGGCCACCGCCGCCGGATCGGCGCCGTAGGAGTGCTTTATAATCCTCACGCCCACGCGTCTGGCGTGCTCCTCGACCTGATCAATCGCCCCTGCCCTGAACGTGTCGCTGGCGGCTATAACAACGGTGAGCCCGTTCTTCCTGAGCCAGTGGGCAAGCTTCGCTATGGTTGTCGTCTTCCCGGAGCCGTTGAAGCCCACGAATGCTATGACAAACGGCTTCTCACCCTTGGATTTGATCATTTCAAGAAGGTCAATCTTCCTCTCCGGTGTGAGGACTTCAAGAACAGCGTTTCTAACGGCATCCTCAACGATTTTTTTCTTCTTCATCCCGATTTTAACCTTCTGACCAACGAGCTGCTCCTTTATCTTTTCCTTAAGCTCTTCAACGGCCTCAAAGGCCACATCTGCCTCAAGGAGCTCAAGCTCCAGATCCCATAATGCCTTTTCAACATCCTTCTCGCTTATTTCGGTCTGAGCAACCTTATCAACAAATGATCCCAATTTTTCCCTCAGCTTTCCAAACATGCTACCACCCAATTCACTGAAGGATGAAGGCTTTAAGGCTTTTCCTCCTCACGGATGCGGATAAAGGTTATATATCTCCGGCGGTATATATAACACGGTGAAACTGTGAGAGGTCATCTACTTACTGGAATGCTGATTTTCCTCGTGGTGTTCTCCCAGCCTGCATATTCAGGCGATGCCTCAAAGATGATGCTCATTGAAGAGCTCCAGAAACAGCCTCTGAGATATGGAGCTGAGGTCAGTTATGATCTGTATCTGCTGTCTCTGGAAACCATCGCCATAGCCCGTTCGGGAATCCTGAACAACTACACGAGCCGTTATCTGCTTGGAGCTCTGACAGCAGCTTTCTTCCTCGGGTATATAATTGGGAGAAGAAGGTAGCCCTCAGCGATAGCTGGTGTCATCACATCTCAGACCCGAAACCGCTCTTCATCGGACATGCTTCATTTATCTCCTCCGTATATAAGCCTTTTTTTCAACGACATTCCCGCCTTCAAACCTGTAGACATCGATTCTCTCAAACCCCACAGTTTCACGTTTATATGCAATTAAATAATCAATTAATTCTTTAATTCCATAACGCATTATTGAATCCCTGATGTATTTTCTCTCATACAGGAGGATCAATCTGTCCCGGTTCTTCTTCAGCCAGCTGTAGAGCTCTGCCCTGTCCTCCTTAGGCCTTGATACTGGATTCAGAATCAGATAGGCGTCAAAAAAAGCGTCCTCATACGGGGAACCTATGAATAGATTCTCATCATCAATCTCAAACGGCAGTTCATCTGCCAGTATCCTCAGCCCCCTGCGGATCCATGATTTTAGGTAAATCCTTCCGAGCTTCTTTGCATCTCCTGTGAGCAGAACCGTTCCTCTCTCAAGATTTGTGATTTCCTTGAGCATAGGCATCGTAAAAAGTTCTGCTTTGAAGTTAAAATTCTTTCTAAACCTGTATCACCGGGAGAGACCATAAAGTATATATTTTGAAAAATCCCTATGGTTCTGAAGAACTTCCAGAGGTGTTTTATAATGAGAAAGGAGCTACTTGTATTTTTAATGGTTGGCCTTATGGCCCTCAGCCTTGCAGCCAGCGGTTGTATAAGCGGTGGAGGCACGAGCAGCACTTCAGGAACAGGGACAACAACACCAGCCAAGCCTCAGGGCGAGGTTGCAATTGTGTATGATGTCGGTGGGAGAGGTGATCTGAGCTTTAATGATATGGCATATCTAGGTGCATCAAAGGCAGCCAAGGATTTCAATCTGAAACTCGTCGAGCTTCAGAGCAATACAGAAGATGACTATGTAAAGAACCTTGAAACTCTGGCCAGCCAGAAGAAGTATAAAGTTATAATTGCAGTGGGCTTCATGATGACAGATGCTGTCAAGAAGGTAGCCGCCGAATATCCAAAGCAAAACTTTGCAATAGTTGATGGATTTGACAAGGACATGCCCAAAAACGTTAGGATGATACTCTTCAAGGAAAATGAAGGTTCAGCATTAGCTGGTGCACTTGCAGCTCTCATAGCTGCCAACAGCGGCAAGGATACAGTTGGTATCGTCCTTGGAATGGAAATCCCAGTTCTCTACAAGTTTGAGGCAGGCTACAGATTTGGTGTCAAGTGGGCCGAGGATTATTACAAGCAGAAAACAGGAAAGACTGTCAACATAAACATCCTCTACCAGTACACAGGAACATTCGGCGATCCAGGTAAGGGTTATGCAGCTGCAAAGGCTCAGCTTGATCAGGGTGCATGGGTGATCTATCAGGTTGCCGGTGGAACCGGAACAGGTGTGTTCAAGGCAGTTGGTGAATACCTCCAGGCCCACAACCAGAAGATGGGGCCGCCCTTTGCAATCGGTGTCGATTCAGCCCAGGACTGGATTAAACCAGGAGCAATCATAGCCAGCATGATGAAGAGGGTTGATGTCGGTGTTTATAATGCAATCAAGGACGCTGTTCAAGGCAAATTCACAGGAGGAGTTGTGGAGCTTGGGCTCAAGGAGCACGGTGTTGGATTGAGTACAGTTGATGATGTTATGGCAATGTTCGATTCACTCCCGGCGGATACACAAAAACAGAAGCTCAAGGAGCTTGGCTTCAACAGCAAGGACGAACTGAAGCAGTATCTGGAGAACACAAGAAAGCAGGTACCGGACTGGATATGGCAGGCTGTCAGCGAACTGCAGAAGAAGATCGTCAGCGGTGAAATCAAAGTCCCAGCTCCGATGGACAAGCCTGGAATTGAAGCGGTCAGAAACGCTAAGACCTGGCAGGATATGGAGAAGCTTGCCAAGTGATGTGTGCTCTTTTTTCTTTTCTAATTAATTCCGGAGGTGGCAGCATGGAAGAAATCCCTGTGCTTGAAATGAAGGGCATTGTAAAAATATATCCTGATGGAACAAAGGCGCTTAAAGGTGTGGATTTAACCGTGTATCAGGGTGAGATTTTAGGTTTACTTGGTGAGAATGGAGCTGGAAAGACCACTCTTATGAAGATCCTCTTCGGAATGCTTCATCCTACCGCTGGTAAAATCTATGTGAAAGGGGAAGAGACAAGATTCAAGAGCCCCGCAGATGCCCTTGCAAATGGCATAGGCATGGTTCATCAGCATTTCACTCTCGTTGAGGTTTTCGACGCCCTCCACAACATCATCCTTGGCATGGAAGGGCACGGAATGTTTTCAAAGATAGATGTTGAGAAAGCCAAGAAGAAGCTTCAAAAACTTATGGATGATTTAAACTTCCAAGTCCCCCTTAATGTCCCCGTCGAAGAGCTTCCTGTTGGTGTTCAGCAAAGAATTGAGATACTCAAAATGCTCTTTCGTGATGTTGAGGTTTTAATCCTCGATGAGCCCACAGCGGTTCTCACACCGCTGGAGGTTGAGGAGCTGTTTCAGGTTTTAAGGAAGCTTAAGGCGGAAGGTAAAACTATCATATTCATAAGTCACAAGCTGAACGAAGTTATAGAGCTAACGGACAGGGTTACAGTGATAAGAAAAGGGGAGGTAATTGGAACTGTCAAAACGAGCGAGGCAACACCCCAGATTCTGGCCAGGATGATGGTTGGCAGGGATGTCGTGCTGCGTATCCAGAAGCCACCCAAAGAAGCAGGCAAACCAATTTTAAAGGTTGAGAATCTGTGGGTGAAGGGAGACAGGGGGGAGGATGCAGTTAAAAATCTGTCCTTTGAGGTAAGAGCAGGTGAGATATTCGGAATAGCTGGTGTTGAAGGAAATGGACAGACTGAGCTGGTGGAAGCCTTAACCGGGCTCAGAAACCTGGAGAGGGGACATGTTATTCTCAACGGGATAGACATCAGTGGTAGAAGTCCGAAAGAGCTCTATGAGCTGGGTATAGCCCACATCCCAGAGGATAGAACACACATGGGGCTGATTCTCGACATGACGGTAACGGAAAACGCCATTCTCGGTCTGCAGTGGAGGGAGAAATTCAAACGCTGGAAGGGCACAATAGACTGGAACAAGGCGAAGAGACATACAAACAACCTTATCGGAGAGTTTGATATAATAGCCCCCGGTGTTGATGCTCCAGTAAAGAGCCTCAGCGGTGGAAACCAGCAGAAGCTTATCGTCGCGAGAGAGGTCAGCAAGCAGCCTGTTCTTATTATAGCTTCACAGCCAACAAGAGGTGTGGATGTTGCTTCGACTGAATACATTAGGAATTACCTTGTAAAGCTTAGAAACGAGGACAAAGCGGTTTTGCTGGTCTCAGCCGATCTTGATGAGATAATCCAGCTCAGCGACAGAATGGGAGTAATGTATGAAGGGGAGTTCATGGGAGTTGTAAAGCCAGAGGAAGTTACAACAGAGGAAATTGGAATGATGATGGGAGGTATCAAATATGAAGAAATCAGGAAGTGACATTCTGAAGAGCATCAACCTCAAAGCCCTGATAGAAAGCCTCATAGCTATATTCGTAGGATTCTTGATAGGAGCAATAGTCCTTCTGGCCTTTGGATATGATCCTGTAACAACATACTCAGCCCTGTTTCAGGGGGCCCTCGGCTCAACAACAGGAATCGCCTCCACACTTGCATACTCAACTCCAATAATGCTAACAGCATTGACATTTGCAATAAGTGCAAGAACGGGCATCTTCAACATAGGCGCAGAAGGTTCATTCTACTTTGGAGCGATAGCGGCTGTCATATTCACAAACATATGGGGCAACATGTGGTTTGGGCTCTTTATGGGAATGGTTCTCGGAGCACTTTGGGGCCTTCCAGCGGCATTCCTCAAGGTCTACAGAGGAGTCCACGAGGTTATCTCCACAATCATGCTGAACTGGATAGCATGGTTCTTTGTTCTGTGGCTGGTTGTGGGTCCATATGCAAATCCGAATGACCCCAACAAAACTCTCAGAATCCCACCAAGCGCAAGACTGCCTTTAATAGGAAACACAAACCTCTCAATTGCATTTATAATAGCAGTGTTTGCAGCGGTTCTGAGCTATTACATCCTCTGGCATACAATCCTTGGATACGGCATGAGAGCGAGCGGGTTGAATCCCAGAGCTGCTGAATACGGGGGCATAAAACCAAAGCAAGCTATCATCTGGTCTTTTATAATAGGTGGAATAATGAGTGGCCTTGGGGGTGCCATGAAAATCATGGGGGAACCTCCGACCTATGCAATAAGCCAGGGTATGGCCAATGTTTATGGTTATGGATTTGATGGGATTGGTGTGGCACTTGTGGGCAGAAACCATCCGCTGGGGATAATCTTCGCGGCTATATTCTTCGGAATGCTGAGAGCAGGGACACCGCTGATGCAGATAGAAGCTCAAGTTCCCCTGGAAATCATCAAAGTAATTCAAGGTATCATAGTCATTACAGTAGCCATTCCAGGTCTCTATGACCTGATAAAGAACGCTATTACAAGGAGGGAGGTATAATGGATGTGGGATCAATACTCTCAATCCTGATAACCTCTCTCATGGCCATGGTTCCCATAGTCCTCACGAGTGTGGGGGCGGCATGGAGTGAAAGAGCGGGTGTTGTGAGCATTGGCTATGAAGGTGTCCTCTTGATGAGTGCATTTTTCGGGGGTATAATGGCTGAACTGACAGGAAACGCCGTAATGGGGCTCGTTGGTGGAATCCTCACAGGAATAGTTTTTGGGATTCTCCACGGCGTGCTCACCGTCTATCTGAAGGGAGATCATGTGATTCCGGGAATAGGCATTAACCTCCTGGCTATGGGAGTTGTTCCCTTCGGTATCCTCGCCTACTGGGGAACAGCAGGACAGCATCAGATGGCAGTAACGATGTGGCACTGGCACACAAAATACGGCGATTTAAGCCCGATGGTCTTCATCACGATCCTCATAGCAGTAGTCACGTGGTGGGTGCTTTTCAAGACACCTCTCGGACTCAGGGTAAGGGCAGTTGGTGAAAATCCTGAAGCGGCGGATGCTCTTGGAATAAGCGTTGAAAAATACAGATTCTGGTCAACTGTTTACGGCCATGCCCTCGCAGGTTTAGGCGGAGCCTTCATGAGCGTCGACTGGCTTGGCGTGGTTCAGAAAACAATGTCAGGAGGCAGGGGATTCATAGCCCTAGCAAACATGGTGTTCAGCGGATGGAATCCATTGATTTCGCTTATAGGAGGATGGCTTTTCGGATTCTTCGATGCACTGGCAACATGGCTCGCTCCCCAGCACATAATACCAGGCCAGTTCATCCGCATGCTGCCTTATATAATGACCCTGATCATTGTGGCAGGAATAATCGGCAAGGCAAGACCTCCCAAGGCGGATGGAAAACCATACAAGAGGGAGTGAGCTTACTTCCCTTTTCTCATTTTGTAAAGAACCGCGAGCAACAAGAGAACGAGCAGAACCCATATAGGCTCAGGAAGAATGCCCCCGGAAGCCGCGGCCGAGCTTGATGTGGAGGGACTTGATGGCTGTGGTTCTGCTCTCTTCGCGGCAGGTTTTTCAAAAGGCGGCTTTTTGCAGAGCTTCAGGTGTGTTGAGGAGTGATATGCCCGGAGGAGCATTCCTGAAATGTCCCTGAAGGTTCCATTGTAAAGCAGCAGCTTATCGCCCCCGAAGACTATCAGCTCGTCTCCACTGGCAACAAGGGAGGCGTCTTCAATCTCAAAGGGAAGCTTTACCACCTCAGACTCCCTTGGAACTATCAGATGCGTGCCGTTTGTGAGGTAGAGCCTCCCCTTCCAGAAGGAATAACCGAAGTGATTCCTTCCCTTAAAGCTCCCGATTCTCTTCCCGGTGATGTCAAAAATGGTGTAGGTGCATCTGAGGAAGGCACAGCTCTGCTTCAGAACCGTGCCGTTGAGGTAGTAATAGAGGGAGCCGTTTTC
>WAPO01000055.1 GCA_015520705.1 Thermococcus sp.
GGTATAAAAACAACGGTGACATGGTTCAGGAAGGCGAGGAAATAGCCGAGGTGATGATCGAGAAAGTAACGGTTCACATAAAAGCACCGGCCAGCGGAAGATTAAAGATACTCGTGAAGGAGAACGAAGAAGTTGCACAGGGACAGGTCATAGGAGTGATATCAAAGGATTGATCATTCTATTCTATTTTGACTTTATATTTTTTGAAAATTCTTAGGCAATCTAAAGAACTGGATTTACCTAAATCACTGTAATCGAAAGGATGAGGGATTAATAATCTATAGCTCAATATTAATCTGGATTTCAAGAATTAGAATAAACATAACTAAAAAATAGCAGAGAAAGAGAGGGTCTTTTTAAATTTCCTGTTTAATATATTCACCATAAATTTTTCTGTGGTTCATAAAAACCAAAAGTGAGGTTGACATTATGAAAGTTGAAATCGTAATGCCAAAGCTCGGGCTTACAATGGAAACTGGGGTTATAAGGGAATGGGTCAAAAAGCCTGGGGATCATGTGGAAGAAGGTGACACTCTTGCTGTAGTGGAAAGCGAAAAATTAACAGGAGAAATTAAAGCCCCAAAAAACGGAATACTGGCTGAAATTCTCTATAAAGAAGGGGATGAAATCCCTGTTGGGGAAGTTATAGCGTATTTGGAGGTCTGAAGAATGAAGAAACTTGTTACTCTACTGTTAGTGGGAGTTTTGATTTTAGCAGCAAGCGGCTGCATCGGAGGAAAAACGTCCACCAGCACAGCTTCTACTTCCCAGAGCTCAACCCAAACTCCCACAAAGATATACAAAATGAGTGTCGTTGTTGGCCCCAATTCACCATGGGGACAAGCAGCACAGATGTGGGCGGATGAGATAGAGAAAAAAACACATGGAAAAATAAAAATCAAAATTTATTTCTCCGGGCAACTATTTGCAGGAAAACAAACAAATGAATTTGTTCTTTTAAGTCAGGGTGTTGCAGATTTTGCTGTAGGCTCTACAATCAACTGGGCGCCGCAGATCCCTGAGCTAAACTTATTTACATTGCCCTTTTTCTTCCCAGAGGGTAAGAAGAAAGGAGATATATACAAGGCTGTTGATGCTGTAGAGAACGGAAAAGCAGGAAAATTATTATCGAAAATTCTGGAACAGAAAGGAGTTATACCTTTAGCATGGGGTGAAAACGGATTCAGACAAATCACAAACTGGAAAAGGCCAATAAAAACACCAGAGGATTTAGCAGGATTAAAAATAAGAGTAGTCGGTTCTCCAATATTCATAGATACCTTCAAGGCTTTAGGTGCAAATCCAACAGAAATGAACTGGGGAGATGCCATTACAGCATTCCAACAGAGGGTTGTAGATGGTCAAGAAAACCCGATAAACATAGTGATAATACCATACAAGATTTATGAATTCCACAAATACATGACAGTGTGGGACTACGCAATTGATCCTTTGATTTTTGCTGTTAATAAGAAGACGTGGGATTCATTTGATCCAGCAACACAAAAAATCATCAAAGATGCTGCAATAAAAGCAGCAAAATGGGAAAAGGCTATGGCAAGAGTTGGATTGGATGATGGAACATCAATCAAGATCCTAAAAGAGGAATACAACTACACTCCAAAGATACTTGATCCATTTAAATATCTCGAAAGCAAGGGGATGGAGATAACATTCCTTACCCCCGAAGAGAGGGCCAAATTCAAAGCTAAGGTAGGAGGGGTTTACAAGACATGGGTTCCAAAAATCGGTAAGAATCTAGTAGATGCAGCAATTTCAGACATCGAGGATGCCATTGGAGTAAAAGTGGAGATTCCTTCCTGATTTTTTAATTTTTAAGGAGGGGTTAAATTGGAGGAAAAGATTGAATTTGAAGGATACATCTCAGCATTTCTCCTTCTTGTAATGATTATTGTGGCATTTGTAAATGTAGTCAGTAGGTACTTATTTCACATGTCTCTGGCTTTTACAGAGGAAATTGAAGTTGCATTTTTTGTATGGGTAACTTTCCTGGGAATAGGTATAGCATTTAAAAAAGGATCCCACCTGGCGATGGTCTTTATTAGAGATAGATTACCTATAAGAAAGCATCTTATAATATTAGGTCAAGTATTAAGTTTAGTACTATTTATTATTGTTTTATATCTCACAGCAAAGTATGTCTATCTTGATATGACGATCTATCATTCTAGAACAATGGCATTAGGAATCCCAATGTGGATTTACACAATTGGAATGCCCATTATCTCGATTTTGATAATTTTTAGAATAGCACAAAAAATAAAGGAGGTCGGTGGAAGTGATTGACCCAGCACTTATGATACTTCTAATTTTTGGAATACTTCTCTTTTTTGGGGTTCCTATTGGGACATCTCTCGGAATGACTTCTATCTTTGCAATTTGGTATTACAAATATGGAATTGAAGTTGTTGGTCCAAACCTATATTCTTCCATAGCTAAATTCCCATTATTGGCTATTCCTTTCTTTGTTACCGCTGGTGTGACAATGCAGGAGAGCGGTATTGCTGAAAGGATAATAAAACTTGCAAAACTTTTAATAGGAAATATATATGGCGGCCTGGCTATTGTTGGAGTTTGTGTTGCAACATTTTGGGGGGCTGTCTCTGGATCAGGTCCTGCAACAACAGCGGCTCTTGGAGTTATTCTTATTCCCGCTTTAATAGCCAGTGGATACTCTAAGGGATTTTCTGCAGGTGTCATCTCAACAGCCTCTGGACTGGCAATAATAATACCTCCAAGCATAGCCTTTATTATATATGGAGTAATTACAAGTGTATCTATCGGAGCACTTTTTATGGCAGGTATCTTTCCGGGACTCGTTATGAGTTTCCTTTTGATAATTACAACATATCTGGTCTCGAAAAAAAGAGGATGGAGAGGAGGAATTAAGGAAAGACATTTGGGAGATATAATAAAAGCCTCTAAAGAAGCATTTTTGGGATTGATGGCACCAATAATAATTCTCGGAGGAATATATGGAGGTGTGTTCACGCCCACAGAAGCAGCTGTTGTTGCTGTTGTGTACTCATGGTTTATAGGGGCTATTGTTTATAAAACTATCACTTTCAGGAAATTCATTAAAATCCTGGCAGATTCAGCTGAAATATCCTCCGTTGTAATGTTCGTTGTAGCATTTGCAACCTTATTTTCATGGACAGAACAAACAGCAGGATTAATAGATAAAGCAGTTCAGATTATTATTGGATCTTCCAGTAGTCCAATAGCTATAATGCTTTTAATAAATGGCATGTTGCTAATTGCAGGGATGTTCTTAGACGCAATTTCAATATATTATGTTTTTCTTCCCATCTTTATACCTATAATGGCACACTTTAAGTGGGACCCTCTATGGTTCGGAGTTGTAATGACCATAAACCTTGCCATAGGTCAGGTGACACCCCCCGTTGCTGTTAATGCTTATGTTGCTGCAAACATTGCAAAGACGCCTCTTGAAGATATAGCCAAAGAAGCGCTTCCCCTTATAATCGCTGCAATTGTTGGATTGTTAATAGCAATATTGTTCCCTCAACTAAGTCTGTGGTTGCCTAAGCATGCTGGTTTGTATTAGGAGGTGAAATGATGGTAAGATGGAAAGAAATACCTAAAGAAAAGCTAAGGTGGATGTATGAAACCATGGTAAAAATTAGAGAATTCGAGACCATAGTAGAACAGAACTTTTTACGTGCAGAAATCCCAGGATTTGTGCATTCATATGTTGGAGAAGAAGCTATTGCTGCAGGCATCATGGCAAACCTGAGGAAGGACGACTACATAACCAGCACCCACAGAGGCCATGGGCATCTAATTGCCAAAGGTGCAGATTTGAAAAAGATGATGGCAGAAATATATGGGAAGAAAACAGGATACTGCAAAGGGAAAGGGGGTTCTATGCATATAGCAAGCATACCTCTCGGTGTGTTAGGAGCAAACGGTGAGGTTGCAGGGGGAATTCCTATAGCAGTTGGAGCTGGATTAGCAATAAAATTCCGAGGCACGGATCAGGTTGTTGTTTCGTTTTTTGGAGATGGCGCTACCAACAGAGGTGCCTTCCACGAAGGTTTAAACTTTGCAGCAGTTTATAAGCTACCAATTGTTTTTGTTGTTGAATTCAATGAATATGCCTCCACTGCTCCTGCGAGGGAGATGATACCTGTCAAAAACGTTGCGATAAGGGCTGCATCATATGGATTTCCAGGAATCACAATCGATGGAAACAATGTGCTGGAAGTCTATGAAGCTGGAAAAATGGCCATAGAATGGGCCCGTTGTGGGAGTGGGCCTTTTCTGATAGAGGCCAAAACATATAGACTAAAAGGGCATTTTATTGGAGATCCCGAGCTCTACAGGGATAAAAGAGAGGTGCAAGAATTCTGGAAGAGAGAGCCGATAAAAAGATATGAAAAATTTCTGCTTGAAAAAGGGATACTCACAATTGAGGATATAAAGAACATAAAAGAAAACATCAGGAGAATTGTGGAAGAGGCTGTAGAATTTGCCAGAAATAGTGAATTCCCACAGCCTGAAGAAGCGCTTGAGGACTTATTTGTTAATGACAGTGGCTATGATTACTAATACGGGGGGATTATTATGAGAACGATTACCTTTGCTCAAGCTATTTGTGAAGGAATCCTGGAAGAAATGATAAAAGACGAAACAATTATCACCTATGGGGAAGATATTGCCAAACAGGGAGGGATATTCGGAGCTTATAAATGTCTTATTGAAAATGAAAAACTTAAAAAAAGAGTTTTTGACACCCCCATTTCAGAAGAAGTCATCTATGGATCCGCACTTGGAGCTGCAATCGCTGGGTTGAAGCCCATTGTAGAGTTCCACTTTGCAGATTTTCTTTTCACTGGGATAACAGCCATAACAAACCAGATCATGAAGTTTAGATATATGACAGGTGGACAAGTTTCCCTCCCAATAGTTCTAAGAGGTCCCGATGGAGTTGCGAGGTCTGCTGCAGCTCAGCATTCTCAAAGCATAGAGACAATATTCATGCATGTTCCTGGGATAAAAGTTGTGATTCCATCAACTCCATATGATGCAAAGGGCCTCATAAAAGCCTCAATCAGAGACCCGGATCCAGTTATATTCTTCGAGCACAAGTCATTATATAAGATTAAAGGGCCAGTTCCTGAGGATGAATATATAATTCCCTTGGGAAAGGCAGATATCAAAAGAGAGGGAGAAGATATTACAGTTATAGCAACAGCAAGAATGGTCCATGAAGCTTTAAAAGCTGCTGAAATTCTTGAAAAAGACGGGATAAGTGTTGAGGTTATTGATCTAAGAACCCTCGTACCATGGGATAAAACTACTGTCCTGAATTCTGTCAAAAAAACAGGGGGTGCCATAGTAGTCCACGAAACATGGAGGAGAGCTGGATGGGGGGCTGAGATTGCAGCAACAATAAATGAGGAATTATTTGGACAGCTTGAGATTCCAGTCAAAAGAATTGGAGCAAAAAATGTCCCACATCCATTCAGTCCACCATTGGAACACTTCATAATACCCAAGGCTGAGGATATTGTCAAAGAAATTAGGGATCTGGTTTAGTTTTTATTTTTTGCTTTTGATTTACAATTTTCCTATTCTCTTTGAGAAGCAAATACTCTAACACGGATCAATTCAGCAAGCATCCTCATTCCCATTTCTTCCATTTTTCTCAAGTTTTTTAGAACGGTAACTTTCGAAACCCCTACATCCCTAGCAATCTCTCCGAGGGTTATTCCTCGTGGATACTTGTAGTAACCCTTCTCCAAGGTTTCAGTTAGTATCCTGCGTTGAGTCTGTGACAATTCAACCTCTAGAAGTGAAACTAAACGGAGATATATTACTGGATCAATCATTAAAAGTGCGGGAGTTAAATGAGACAACCGCTCTTTATATATTATGGAAACTTCATTATTCTCTTTTAGTCTCCCAATAACCTGCCGTTCTGCTTTTTTATTTTCAACTGTTACTACCCATCTTTCATGACCATCTTGGGCAAAGTATGATTTCTGGAAAATTATATTTGAGTGGAGGAAAGTATCCATAGCATTTGTTGTCATACATACCATCTCAACTCCACTTATGCCCTCTTCACTCCATAAAACTCTAACCATTTTTACAGAGTCATCATTTTTTAGAATCTTCATAACATTCTTTAGATTATTACTGGGGACTGTGAAAAATACTTTTGTTCTATCACCAAGTATATGTGGCATTATGATATAAAATCTTGAATCATTTATAACTTCAGAAAGATGAACTATTGGACAATCTGGTTGCCATATATCCAGAGTTATAACTCTCATGTATTCTGCTTTCTTCATTCAGCTTTTTATAATTTTTTATTTTGTTTTGAATGAATAGACCAACCCACTTGGACACCTATTTTCCAAAAGTGACATTAACTTTGATAAATTTTGTTTTTTCATTATTAAACTGTGCCTCCACCTCGTTCCCGCTCTGAATTTTATGTCCCGGATGGAATAACCAAGTTCCTCTCCTTTTTCCGCTATTGCATCTATGAGGGGCTTTTTATCCGGCAGGAATAGAGCCACCCTCCCTCCCGGGCTCAGATAGTCTAGAGCTTCCTCGATTAGCCCTACTGAAAAGGCTTCACCATATCTGCCGCCTCCAACGCCCTCTCTCTCCGTCAGAACTCCTCTCGTCGGGGCCTCGTAGTAGGGAGGGGCAGAAAAGATGACGTCGAATCTCTCGCCTTCGGGGACGACGCCTTTGATTATTCCACCTTCGCTTTTGAGCAACCTCACTCCTGCGTGATTCCTCTCTATGTTGGCTTTGGCATAGGCAAAGAACTCGTCATCTAGCTCCGTCGCGGTAACGTCGCATTTGAATATTTTAGCGGCCATGATGGCCATCATAGCTGTATGTCCTGTTCCTATTTCAAGAACCCTCTCGCCGCCGCGGAGGAAGGTTTTGAGGAAGAGGTAGCGCGAAACCGGGGTTGTAACGAGTCCTTTTGGATGATACTCTATCTCCAGCCCAAAGATAGCTTTGGCTATAGCTCTGTTGTAGAGTATCCTCGCTTCCCTGTTAGAGAAGTCGAGCCTTCCGCACTCGTCGAGGTATTTTTTCAGCTCTGGAAAGAGCCTCACTGCTTCAGCTATGGGTAGTCCGAGCTTTCCGTCCTTCCAGGTGGGCATGGGGCATAATCAGCACTGAGGTTTTTCAACTTTGTGTGTTATTTTGTTCAGAAGTTATAGAAAGATTTAAATAATATTGTCATTGAAATACTATCGACGATTGTTAATGGCAACATTCGGGCTGTGGGTGGGAACTGCAGAGGCTGCTCACTTCACTCTGCAGAAATGTGCAAGAAAATAGCATGTGATTATATAAAAGTCTAAAAGGAGGTTGTAGGCAAAAAGTTTTATCACAGGGTGTATTATTTTGGGACAAGATTTGAAGTAATCTCCACATTGAACAGTTACTGTTGGGAAAAACTTGGTGAGAGCTATGTTTAGAAGGTTGGGTATCGTTTTTATTTTTGCAATGTTTTTCCTCCTGCCAGGAGCGTTGGCTTATCAATTTAGTGGTGGAGGGATAGAGTACAGGCTCTCTGTAAGTGGGGGTAAGTCGGATGCCTTCGTCCTACTTTCGGTGGCTCCTCTGGACTATGTTGAGTGCTTAAACGTGAACTGGAGCGAAGATCTGTTTTCTCAGTGTTATTTTGCCCAATCATTTTACCAGACTTACGTGCTTTATGTGAACCGTAGTGGAGTATTCTTTGTGGGTAGATACCTTGAACCTACATGGTTTTTCTACTACAACGGAACATGGGTCATGGCAAAAACCAATGATTACAAGAAATACACCCTTTATCATGTCCTTCCATCCCTACGCTGTATAACGCCTCTTAACCGCACGATAGTTGGGGAGGAAAGATTTACACAAATTCTCCAAAACAGCACTCTGTGGGTAAAAGGACGTGTGGGGAATGACAGTGTAGTGTTTGGGGATCAAAAAATCCCGGTTAAAGATATAAGACCCTATCTGTGGCTGAATAAGGAGGTGTACCATCTAAACGCAGTTCCGCTGGGCAGGGAGATTTTGATATATCCCCCAATTGACTACATGGTGTTCCTGAGAAAAAACGGAAGTTTCAGCCTTTTTTCACACCCCTCCAGTGAAATACACATAAACGGCACCCTTCATTCACTCAAACCTGTAACGATTTTCCTCTACGATGGCAAAAAGCTAACTCCCTTCCCCTTCTATTACCTCATCTATGATGTTGATTTAAAAAAGCAGAGAATAATGTTCATGGAGGAGTTCTGCACGGCGGGAAAGCTCAACCTGACATTGAAGGATTATTGCCTGCCCGTGTCTAAGGAATACAATCTCTCTTCGAGTGCTGGCATCCAGACATCAACGGGGCAATGTTTGACCATTCCCCGGAAAAAAGAGAATGAAGATCACATCTTAGTCTGGATTTTAATTGTAGGTTTCCTTTCGATTATTGCTTGTTTGATATGCAGAAGAAAACAGAACTTGAGGTGAAAGGTATGTCTAGCTTCTCCAAAATAATTGGAGTATCCTTGTGTTTCCTTATTTTTACATTCCTTCCCGCATCATCTAATGTGGAGATTATAACCCAGGGACTACCTCCAACCAAGGGTATTCACATGTCCATAGGAACTCTTCCAAATTCGAACATAATATTCATCTCCACAGGAGAGATTGACGCATACGATGATGTATGGGTGAATCCCGACACTGAAATTAATTGGTACTACTATGTGGATTCCTCCGGGATGCGCCTTCTTGGAGCTAGGTGCTATACAACGGCATACCCTATGTGTCCCAGATTAAATCTGAACGTTTCGGAAAATCTGGCACACTTTAGAACTAAAATAAAACTCATCAAGGGAGTTCCTGTAAACGGCTCCGTAATGTTTAATTTCGGTGATAGTAGCTACAAAGTACCCGTTTCCAAAATATTGCCCTATCTCTGGGATGAAAGCTGGATTGGACACCTGTGGGGCTATAACATGAATGGAAGCTTGATATTCTTCCCAAAGGTAATCATGGAGATAAGGGGAGCTAGGGTTAAATATCAAGACTGTTCCATCCAAAACGGCTCTGCATCTGTGATATACCTCGACCAGCAGTATAACATCACATATTACGTTAAAACATCTTGGAAAAAGTCAAAGATTAAAAGTGAGGTAATAGACCAGTATAACCTCCTGAATCTCCTTAAGAAGCCGATCTACCTCTTCTTTTACAATGGGACCCTTAAAGCCTTTGAAGCTGGCAGGATTAATTTTAAGTATTCCACTGTTCTCGCTACAACGAACAACAGCACCTCTGTTTTTGTGAATCCGAGTTTTTACTATTCTAACATAGCATCTCCTTTCGTTTCAGCCAATACCACGTATCCACATGCAGAAGAGAGCAACGTTGCCTCCCACCGCCAAGATAAACATGAATTCTGGCTGTTAGCTGTGATGCTATTTGCTGTTGCCACCATATGCCTGCTGTGCAGAAACAGAAAGAATATGTAATGAAGGTTGATCATCCCTTCGGGTTCATCAGCCGTCCCATGAAGAGTATGGCTCCCGTTTTTCTGTCGTAGATCAAGAAGATGAATGGATGGTCAGCCTTGAAGACCTTGTACTCAGGTTTTTGACCGGGTGCAGCGGCTGCAGTCATAATCACCGCCGTTGCAGCCGCAGCCTCGGTGCCGTTCTCGGCGACGCTTATGAACGTCTTGTGAATCACCTGACTTATCGCGAGAGGCCTATCCGAAATTCCGCTGAAGTTTGCCCTGTCCGTGAATGCAGTTCTCATACCCATCTCCATTAGGGTCTTTCTGAGGAAATAAGTGCTCTCGAACCTGAACTTCGGAACAACAACCTCGACGTTTTCCGTTTTCATTTCATCCAAGGTTTTATTTATGAAGTCAGGTGTGAGCTTCTCCTCAATTTCCCTCAGCCTGCCCCTCGCCGGCAGGATTATGAGCATGCTCAGCCTTCCGCCGGTGTAAGGCATCTCCAGTGCCTGAAAGCCCTCCCCTTCCGTGTATCTGAAGCGCCCCTTCTGGTGCATCATCGGTACGATAACCGTTCCGTTTAAAGTGTGGAACGTTTCATTTCTCGTATTGTGCGGGTCAAAACGTCTCGACCAGTTGGCCTTAAAGTAGATGGCGTTGGTTATGACAAGCCTCGTCAGCGGGCTCAGGCCTGAAACGAGCTTCCTGATTTTTCCGGCGGTCTGCTTTTCCACCCAGCGGTTTATCTCGCTCTCTGCACCCCTTGGGTCATCCTTGAAGTTTGCCTCATTCACCTGGCTCAGATAAAACTTCCTCATGATGGAGATGTAACTCTCCTTCACGGGATAGTCCCTCTGAACCCAGAGGGCGTTTGCAGTTCTGAGCACATAGGCGTCGCTGGCCGGCTTGTCTACGCTGAGGATCAGCTCCCTCATCCCCTCCCTCCTCTCAAGCTCGTCCCGGGGGATGTGAAGGACACTTCTCATCTCTTCCGCTGTTTTCCCTCCAGTCCCCTCATAGACCATAGAAAGGGCAACGAAGATGCTGTAGGGCGAGAAAAAGAGGTTGCCATCTTTACCTGAAAGCTCTCTGTAGAGGTCGATGGCGAAGCGGTTGTTTGAAACGGCCATTTTTTCCAGCTTCGGAGGGGTAAGTCCTCCGGTGTCCGTGATAACGGTGCTTGGGCTTCTTTCACTCCCGGTGGCCGTGTTTCCAGTGCTGATGCACCCGCCTGTGAGAAGTATGAGTGCCACCAGAAGAACCACAACGGAACTCCTGATCTGTGATGTGTTCATGCCATCACCATGAGAAATTAAAACTGATGTGGTATAAATGGCTGCCTATTGCTTCAAAACGCTTTGAAGTGTGGTTTATGAAATACCCAGGACATTTAAAAAGAAAGTCAGAGAAGCGCTAAGGCTGCCATGACCTTGGCATCCTCCACCAGATTGTCTATCTTCGCGTATTCGTTGGGCTGATGAGCGAGCTCGTCGAGCGTTGCCCAGACAACAGCAGGAATCCCAAGCTTCCTGAAGTATGCGGCAAATGTTCCGCCGCCAATTCCTCCGACTTTTGCTTCCTTACCCCTCAAATCCTTCAGAGCCTTCTTAAGGAGCCTTACAATCTCGCTGTTCGGGTCTGTTGGTTCTGGCGCGTCCAAGCGCTGAATGATTTCAAGCGTAATTTCAGGAAGGCTCTCCTTCCTGTATCTCTCCTTAACTTCCTCTGCAAGCTTTCTGGCATCCTCAAGAACCTCATCAAGGCTGTACTCTGGCAGAATCCTGCAGTCAAAGACGAGTTCATGCTCGCCGGGAGCTATGTTGGGTGAATCCGCAGGGTTCCTCACCATCGTGGGCTCAAAGGTGCTGACAGGAGGATCAAAGAGTTCATCCTCTGCGTTATACTTCTCGTGGAGGAGCCTGTCAAGGTGATAAGCATAGTCGAGAGCAATCCTATGAGCATTCAACCCCTTCTCAGGCATGCTCGCGTGGACCTGCTTGCCCCTTACTTTAATCCTCATCCAGAGTATGCTCTTCTCAGCCACTTCGATGAATGTCCCGTCCTCGTTTCCACCGTCCGGGACTAAGACGAGGTCGTCCTTCCTGAAGAGTTCAGGATGTTCCCTCATCAGCCACTCAATGCCATACTTGCTTCCAGTTTCCTCATCTGAAACAAAGGCGAGAATGATGGTTCTCTTTGGCCTGATTCCAAGGTTCATCATGGCTTTAACAGCGTAGAGACCCGCCACAAGGCTCTGTCCGTTGTCCTCGCTTCCTCTACCATAAACCTTCCCGTCCTTTACAACGGGTTTGAAGGGCTCTGTAACCGTCCACTTGCTCAAATCCCCGGGAGGAACGACATCAAGATGAGCCAGAATCCAGAGTCTTCTGCTCTCTTCGCCCTTCTCGCCATAATAGTATGCTAAAATGTTGGGTCTAACGCCGTTTTTGGCCCTCTCATCTGGAGCATTATAGACCTCAACCTTGTCAAATGGCCAGTCTTTTATGATTTCAAGCAGCTTCTGGGCCTTGTCATATTCTCCCTCATAGCCGTAGTCCGGGCTTATGGCTGGAATCCTTATCAACTCCACCAGAGCATTAACCATCTCATCCCGGAGCTTTTCGATTTCCTGAGAAACATTCTCCATCATAACAACCACCACCCTGAGTTACACCGCGTGCTTTAAACTGTTTTTGGTGCAAAGATTAAAATAGAGAAGGGAATCACTAAAATCCCTTCTTTCTGACTGTGTGAGGCCAGATGAGGATTCCTCCAAGGAGGTAACTCCAAGCAGCGTGCGACCCCATTTATCCCCTGCAATGAAAACCTTGACGCATGCTGAAGGGCACCGAGGGAACCTCCGACTGCCATGGAAATATGAAGATATGTTCATAAGATTTGCAAAAAGTTCGGAAAGCCAAATATCTTATATACCCTCCCGGCTTAGTTTTACTGTCTGGAAAAAGAAGCGGAGGTGTACCTGTGATAGAGATAACCTTTCTCGGCAGCGGCGGCGGCAGGTTCATCACAATAACGCAATTTCGCTCGACGGGGGGGTTCTTCATAAGGGCCAGCAGGAACATGTATGTCGATCCCGGGCCAGGGGCGCTGGTTCGTTCGTGGCGCTATAAGCTCGACCCCAGAAAGCTCGACGTTATGTTCATCTCCCACAGGCATGTTGATCACTGCAGCGACGCGGAGATAATGATAGAGGCCATGACAGGCGGTGCACTGAAGAAGAGAGGCATTTTGATAGCCTCAAAAAGCGTCGTATATGGAGATGACAGCTACAATCCGGCTGTTTCCAAGTATCACCTCGATTCACTTGAGGAGGTTCATACCCCCGAGCCCGGGAACAGGCTGTCCCTCGGGGATGAGGAGCTCACAATAACACCTTCGGTGCATTCTGATCCGAGCACAATAGGCTTCCGGATGGGGACGAGATTCGGGGACATATCCTACATCCCGGACACCCAGTATTTTGATGAGCTCATAAAGTGGCACGAGGGTTCGAGGGTCATGATAGTGGCGATAACGCGGCCGAGGGATATGAGAATACCCTACCATCTGTGCACCGAGGATGTTGTTTATATGCTCAGGAAAATGAAGCAGAGACCAGAAGTTATTGTTATGAACCACATAGGCATGAAAATGCATTTCGCAAACCCCTACAAGGAGGCAAGGTTCATAGAAAACATCACAGGGGTCAAAACATTCGTCGCAAAGGAGGGCTTCAAGGTAATGATGAATAAAAAGGAGATAACGGTGAAAACCCTCAGGCCCGCGCGTTTCGTTTGAGGCTCTCAACAGCCTTGCTGACGATCCCATAGGCGAGCCTGAAGAGCTCCTCCTTCCTTTTTTCCGTAACCCCCTCAACAACAACCCTTATTTTCGGTTCAGTTCCGCTCGGCCTGACAAGAACCCACGAGCCGTCCGTGAGGTTGAACCTGAAGCCTGAAATCGTCAGAACTTCCTTTATTTCATCCCTGAGAGCCTTTTGAAGCTCGTGCTGTGCCATGTCGAGCACAGCCTTTTTGTACTCCTCCGGACACTTCACGTTCTTTTTGATGAGGTAGTATGTTGGTATCTCCCTAACCAGCTCTGAGAGGGTCTTTCCGCTCTCATCTATGAGCTTTATCAGCAGGCCCATTGTGACGAAGCTGTCAATCCAGAGGCCGAACTTCGGGTGGATCAGCTTCCACGGCTCGGCCGCAAAGATGGCGTTGTATCTCTTTATGCCGTCGTGAGGCTGGCCCAGTGGAACACGATAGACCTTACCCCCTCCATCCTCAACGACCTTATCAATTCTCGACCCGGTGTTTATGGAGGTAACAACCGTCCCCCCGCCATGCTCCTCAACATAGAGCTTTGCAAACAGGGCTATAAGGGTGTCCTCATCAACATAGTTGCCCTTTTCATCAAAGACCGCTATCCTGTCTGCATCGCCGTCCTGGGCTATGGCCAGATCAACCCCGAGCTCCCTTACTAGGCCGCCGAGATAGGCTATGTTCTCATATCTCGGCTCCGGCTTCCTCCCCGGAAAGTGGCCGTCAGGGTGCGCGTTGATGGTTATAACCCTTGCACCCATCTCCCTGAGGAGGTAGGGAGCGACCACAGAACCGGCCCCATTTGCCTCATCGAGAAGGATTTTGAGGCCTGTTTCGTGATCCACAAAATCGAGAACAGCCCCTATGTAGTCATCAACGACATCCCTGCTCCTGACCTTTTTTATACCGTCCCACCGGGCTTTTTTGTATTCGCCTGAGAAGATTATCCTCTCAAGCTCCTCCTCCTGCTCCAGATAGAACTCTATTCCCTCACCGTTGAACACTTTGATGCCGTTGTCTGTTGGGGGATTGTGGGATGCGGTTATCATAACCCCGGCATCACCTAACTGTTTTGTGCTCCATGCCAGAGCCGGCGTTGGAATCAGTCCAAGCTTTATTACCTCAATCCCCGTGCTCAGCAGACCCGAAATGAGGGCATTTTCGAGCATTACGCTCGATGTCCTTGCATCCCTTGCAATCGTTACCCTGCCCTCCCTTATGTATGTCCCGAGGGCCCTTCCAACATTCAGGGCCAGATCCGGCGTAACCTTATCATTTATCGGCCCCCTGATTCCTGCAGTTCCAAAAAGCCTCATGTGAATCACCTCACAGGATTTCATTTCCAGCCCACACAAACAGGACAGAACTCCCTGCATATTCAGAGGCATGCAGCGTTACTGTCATGGCTATCGCTCACCATTTATCCGCTGAAGGTTTAAAATTTTCGGCTGTGTAGATGGCCAGACCCCTGTAGTTCTCAAGCCTCAGCCCGCGGGGCATTTCATCGAGGGAGAAGGGGAGTATGTATGCAGGAACCCCGAGCTTTTTAGCAAGCTCCAGAATTGGCCTTACAATCTCGGGGGTTGGCCTCACCGCATACACTGCTTCGACACCTTCATAGAGCATCACGTTCGGTCTAAAAACGTCATCCACGTGGGCTTTAAGGCCGAGCTCCCGAGCCTTCTGAACGGCCTCTCTGTTCCAGTCCACCACAAAAACATCTAAACCGAGCTCTTTTAGCTTCAATGCCACTTTAAAGTTAAATCCAACGCCAATTTCAACAATCCTGCCGTTTACCCTTTCCTTCAGGTAACAGGCGAAGTCTTCAATCGGCATGGAATAAGCTAAGGAAGGGGGCTTAAAAGTTTTAGTGATTTTAGTTTTTGGTATGGGGGTAAATATCAAAAAGGCAGTAATTTTTGTGTTTATATGATTGCTTTTTCTGTTTTTTTGTCGAAGAGGTGGATTTTCTTCATGTCAAAGACAACATCAACCTCCTGCCCCTCACTAACTTTAGAATCACTGTGGAAGGACCCAAGAAAACTCAAACCCCCAACCTTCAAATGAACAATCCGCTCACTCCCAAGATTCTCAACAATCTCAACCTTAGCCCGAACCATATTCTCCCCAGGAACCTTAACCTGAGCAAACACAGCATCATAAACATCCTCAGGCCTAATACCAAAAACCACCTCCTTACCCAAGTAACCCAACTCCCCCAACAAAGCAACCTGATCAGGCAACAACCTCAACTTAAACTCCCCAAAATCAAGCCAACCATCCTCAGTAACACTAACACTAAGAAAATTCATCGGCGGCGAACCAATAAACCCACCAACAAAAATATTAGCAGGCTTATTATAAACCTCATCCGGAGTCCCAACCTGCTGCAACTCCCCATAATTAATAATCGCAACCCTATCACCCATAGTCATAGCCTCAACCTGATCATGCGTCACGTAAATCGTCGTAACACCCAACTGCCTCTGCAACTTCTTCAACTCAGCACGCATCTTCACCCTCAACTTAGCATCCAAATTACTAAGCGGCTCATCCATCAAAAACACTTGCGGCTTCCTGACAATAGCCCTTCCCAAAGCCACACGCTGCCGCTGACCACCACTCAACTCCCTCGGCTTCCTCTTAAGCAACTCCGTCAAACCAAGCAACTCAGCAACCTCCCTAACACGCTCCTCAATCTCCTGCTTCGGAACCTTCCTGAGTTTTAAGGGGAAAGCAATATTATCAAAAACCGTCATGTGCGGGTACAACGCGTAACTCTGGAAAACCATGGCAATATCCCTATCCTTCGGCGGAACAAAAACCCCCGCCTCAGGATCAGCCACAAGCTTATCACCAATAAAAATCTTACCCTGTGAGGGTTCCTCCAAACCAGAAATCATTCTAAGAGTAGTCGTCTTACCACAACCAGACGGGCCGAGTAAAATCACAAACTCCCCATCCCTAACCTCAAGACTCATGTCTTTGACAGCAACAACACCACCAAACCTCTTCCAAACACCCACAAGCCTAACACCAGCCATAACACACCACCTCAGACTATTATTAACCTGATCATTGTAGTTTCATAATCTTCAAGCACAGCAAACATTCCTCCAATTTTCACAATGCCCTTTTCTGTTTCTAGATCAAAGTTATCTATTCCCTCATCGAGAGCTACTGTGTAACCTATGACTCTCCCTTCAAGTTTTTCAATTTTTCCAGTGACTAAATTTCTTCCGGTAATCTTTGCATAGATGACACTATCGTTGAGGTGTCTGCGAATTATATCTACAGCGTGAAAAGTGGCAAAGAACCTTAGGTCATCTTTGTTTCGTATCCCCTCCAATATCAGGCTTGACTCTTTGAATGCTTCCCTGATAAAGCTGTATTGAGAGAATATTATTTCTGGATATGTTGCCTTGAAACTGGGAGGATTTCTTGGCCGAAAGCCTATGTTCTGAATGTCAATGACTTCTTTTCCGTCGAACATTCCAATAAAGTGATTTAGTTTGTGGAATTTTCTAACGTATAGGTTGCCCAATTTAGCTAGATCAGAAAGGTCTATTTTCTCCTCTGTATATAAGGAAACTGTGATGCCCCTCTTAAGAGCATCTTTCATGTTATTCTCTATTCTTTCAAGAAACTTCTCTGGAGCAACTAGTATCACTTCATGGGAGGAGTTTTCTATTGATTCTTTGACCATTTCAATAGCAGTATCTAAGTCCTTGGTCCGCCATATTCCAGGTTTTTCTTCTGGAGTAACTTTAAGTCGCTTAAGCTCTTTCTCAAGCACTTCTTGTATGCTATCAATATCCCTTTTGAACTTTAAGAAAGCGATTTTTGGAGAGTATGCCACGTATATCTTTGGTGAGCCATCAACTTCGTTCACGAAACCCCTGCTTTTCAGGGATGCGATAGTATCGTAGACTCTGTTATAAGGTACCCCGCTCCTTTCTGATATTTCCTTTGCTGTGCTTGGACCATAAACAAGGAGAGTCCAGTAGATCATGATTTCATATTTTGTAAACCCGATTTTAGTGAGCATTGTCATTGCTTTTTCACTGATCTCCATAGCCATCACTTTTTAAATGATAACAGGAGGTCTAAATATCTTTCTAAATGTTTGGTTATTAAAAAGTTCTCCTTGACTCTCTCATGACCATTTTTGCCCAGTTTTTTAGCTATATCTGGATGTTTTAGAAGATACACTACTTTCTCTGCGGCTTCATTGACATCCTTGATAAGGAATCCTGTTTCTTTGTCCACTATCTGGAGCCTTATGCCTCCCACAGCCCTACCGATGACAGGTTTTTCCTTCCACATGGCTTCTGTTACAGTCAATCCAAATCCTTCCCTTGTTGACATCTGGAGCACAACATCACTCGCCCTCTGGAATGCGTTGACTTCCTTTGCATGGACGCCTATGAGGTTTGTGAGCACTTTGACGTCGTAATCTTCACCTATCTTTCTCAGTGTCTTCTCAAAATAGACCCAGCCCTCCGGATCATCATGAGCCATAACACCAACCAAGAGGAGCTGAGTCTCAGGAACTTTCTCTTTGACTTTTCTGTAGACATCTATGACATCGAATATTCCCTTCCACGGGTCAAAGCGCGAGACCTGTGTTATTATTGGTTTATCCGGGTCCACATCAAACCTTTCGAGTATTCTGAGAATCTCACTTTCGCTGAGCTCCCTGTTCTTTTCGCTCAGTGGGTCAATTGATGGCGGCATTATGACAACCTTGTTCTCATCCAGGTCGCTCTGAACATAGTCCTCCATATGGAAGATGTAGCGGTCATATTTCTCGACGAATCTTCTCAGAAAGTCCCAGAACTCTCTGTTGGGATCGCTCAGGTCGATGTGGCATCTCCATATCCACGGTTGCTCTTTGTTGTAGAACTCTATGAGCGGGGCGGGCTGAGGGTCGTGGATTAAAACATAGTCAAAGTTGCCTAAATCAAAATCATCAGCATTCACTTTGTTTGTCTCAATGTAGAGTTTCTTCATCCCTTCGGTGAGTTTGAGCTCTTTGTTGCCCTGCAACGCGTTGTGGAAGCTTTTGGTTACATTGAAGAATTCATCAGTCCCTTCAATGACCAGCCACCTTGCCTCAATTCCTATGTCCCTCATCAGGGGAATGAGGTTGTGGAGTATTTCCGCAACACCACCACCATAAGCCGTGGAATTCACATTTGCAAAGCTCTTCCCACTGAGAGCTTCAGCTTTTTCCTTGATTCTTTGAATAACCTCAGTGCCAATTATCCCTTCATAGTCTTTCAATCTCTTTCCTTCTCCTCCAAACTTCTTGACCTCAAACATTTTCTCATTCCTCCATGTCATTTCTCAGTAGACCATCCTATCATACCGCTTATGTAGTACTTCTGGAAGAGTGCATAGACGAGCAATGGCACCACCATGACCATAATCGAGGCCGCGGTTAGCACCCCCCAGTTGACGTAGTACTGTCCCCTGAGGAGTGGAAGCCTCTGAGTTGCAACGTATTTTGATGGGTCTTGGAGAAACACCAAAGCCAGGAAGAAATCGCTCCAGACCCATGTGAACTGGAGTATTGCTGCAGAGATTAAACCTGGGAGTGCCATTGGTAGCACTATTTTGTAGAAAATCTTGGCATCAGAGGCTCCATCTATCCTTGCAGCTTCTTCAACATCCGTTGGGAGCATTGAGAAATAGTTCCTCATAAAAAATGTTATCCATGCAAGTCCCCACGCTGAGTGGACGAGGATAAGTCCTCTAAATGTGTTCAGCAGGTGCATGTCCCTGAGGAGGAAGTAGAGGGGCACGATTGTCATCTGCTGCGGCAGTGCCATCAGGAGCACTATGAAGGCAAAGAGATAGTTCTTCACAGGAAAGCTGTATCTGGCGAAGGCATATGCAGCCAGAGATGCCACTATAAGCGGGATTATGGCTCCAGGAACTGCAATGATCAGTGAATTCCTCAGTCCAACACCTATTGGAAACATTGGATGGTTGAAGGCGTCGACGTAATTCTTCAGCGTCAATGTAAATGGATGGAGATGCCACCAGCCGTTCACTATCTGATTGTAGGGCCTCACTGAGGCCATTAAAACCCCAAGGAACGGTATGAGCCATATAATCCCAACAGTCCAAGCAATGGCATTTGAAACTATATATCGTTTAAGCTTATATCTAGGCATGCTCATTTCATTCCCTCCTTCTGATCAGCCACATTGCAGGTATGAGGGTTAGTGTGGTCAGCAGCACAGCAACAACCGCGGCATAGTTGTAGTTGAGCTCCCTTGCGAAGTAGTCCCACATCTGCAGTGCGAGCACCATGGAAGCTCCTCCTGGCCCTCCCCCAGTTGCAACATAAACGATATCGAATATCTTGAGATCCCAGAGGAGTGTCATTGCAACGACGACTATTGTTATTGGTTTAAGAAGCGGCCATGTCACATTTTTGAAAATCTGGAATTTGTTAGCCCCATCAATTAAAGCAGCTTCATAGTAATCCTTCGGAATTGAGGCCAGTCCTGCGGAGTACATCAGCATGCTGAATCCTGTCCATATCCAGATCGATCCCAGAATAACAGCAAACAGTGCAGTCTGCGGAAATGCTGTCCATGTTATGTCAAGGCTTTTTATCCCGAGTGCCCCCAGCACAGAAGGTATCACACCAGCACCCTGTTCAAAGAGAAATCGGGTTATGAGACCTCCAACAATCATGGGGATTACCATACCAAGGAAGACGATGGACTTGATCAAGGAGCTCCCCTTAACCTCTTCCTTTCTCAGTAGGAGAGCCAGACCAAGCCCCAGAAATATAGTCGATGGAAGATGGATTGCAATGAAAATGATGTTATTAATCAACGAACCCCATGGAGGAGATTTGGTGGGAAACCTCTCAAGGTTTATTATATCAGAACTCAGCAACACATGCCTGTAATTATCCAAACCCACAAACTTACCATTGAGAAAGAAGCTGAAGTATATTGTTTTCAAGACCGGATATATAACGAAAGGCACCATTAAAACCAGAGCTGGCAAAAGAAAAAAGAGAGGGGTTAAGGATCTAGGTTTCCTCATGAAGCTTACCTCCTCACTTCTTGGGGAATTTTTCGTCAAGTGTCTTCAGAACATCATCCAGCCTGTCAGGCTGAACCCAGAGCAACTTCAGCTGGTCCCAGAAAGTCTTCTGCCATTCTCCACCAACGCTGTCATCGAGGTCTGGGACTGCTTGAACATTGCTGACAATCTTTGCAACATCCTTCATCGGTGGCCAGTAGTCATCTATCGTAACTTTCTTCCAAGTAGCGAGCTTTCCTGAGTTTGTTCCCACGTGTATCCTCTGGCCTTCGGTTGCAAGGAACTTGGCAAGCTCCATTGCCTCCTTCGGGTGTGCAGTGTACTTTGGCACCATGAAGTAGTCCGGGGCGAGAACCATTGCTTTGCATCCTGGAAGCGATATGAGTCCGAGGTCGTTGGGGTCGTCAACCATTCCTGTAATCCACGTGCCCATGAAGTAGAGGGCATAGTCTCCCTTCCACCAAGCGGTTACGGCTGAAGTCCACTCCACCGGCTCGCTGAAGTATCCTGCCTTGAGGAGCGGTACAAGTCTCTGCTCAAATATAGCCTTCACCTGTGGGTCTTCCCACTTAATCTTACCACTTATAAGTCCAAGCTGCATTTGGGCTCCACCAAATGTCAGTATGAAGTGCTCGGTTATATCTGAAAGTGGCCATCCAACACTGTCTCCGCTCACTATCGGGGCTTTTATGCCGGGTATCTTCTTTATCTTCGCTAGTAACGCCACAAATTCATCCCAAGTCTGAGGCGGCTTAAGGCCATACTTTTTGAAGAAGGATTTCCTGTACCAGAAACCAGGCTTGGCTGCTGCTGTAAATGGAACCCCATAGATCTTTCCATTTGCTGTAACTGCATCCAGAACTCCCGGGATATATTCATCAGGGTTTATGACGTTATTGAATGTCATCAGATGTCCTTTCTCTCCCATTTTTGTGATGAACCATCCCCACATTGCAATTACATCTGCCGGAGTATCCTTGGACTCGAACTGAAGCGGCAGAATCGTTGCGAGATCTTCTGCTCTGTAGGTCTTATACTCAACCTTTATGTTTGGATGCTGGGCTTCGAAGGCTTTGATGACCTTCATAAATGCATCCAGCTCTTTACCTGACCACGGGCCTATAACCTTCAGGGTTACCTGTTCCTGAATCTTTGTTGTGGTCGTTGTTGTGGTCTTGGTTGTAGTTTGGGTTGAAGCAGAGGTGGTGGTCTGCTGGCCTCCTATACATCCACTGGCCACAATAGAAAATGCCAGAACACCTATCAACAACAAGCTAAACAACATCTTCTTGGTACTCATAGAGACACCTCAATATACCATAATATACTGAAAGTATATATATTTTACGGCGATACCCGACCAAATTTTCGGCGTCTGTATATGGAGATAAACGAAGAACAAAACGTTAATCCCTCCATTTACAGATTAAAATCCATAACTGCACATTTGGCATTTTTTATTTACTTTTGGTATAAACAACTGGAGGTAAAGACTTTAAGCCTTCAGGCCTAAACACATAGGGGAGAATCATGATTCTCGCAGTAGGTGAAATTTTGATAGATTTCATAGCACAGCAGGAAGGGCAGTTAAAGGATGTTGGGAGCTTTGAAAAGCATGCAGGCGGTGCTCCAGCCAACGTAGTGGTTGCACTGTCCCGGCTGGGGGTTTCCTCGGCGCTGATCAGCAAAGTTGGAGCGGATCCATTCGGAGACTTTCTTATGGAGAAGCTCGGAAACGAGGGCGTCAGCACTGAATACATCCTGAGGGATTATGAAAAGCAC
>WAPO01000056.1 GCA_015520705.1 Thermococcus sp.
CTCTGAACTGCTTGAACTCGTTATACGCCGTAACAACAGCAATTTTTCTGTCATCAGGGATCAGGTGAATTAAAGCTTCAACCAGTTTGGTTTTGCCCGCCCTGCTGGCTCCAACTATAAGGATATCCTCCCTCCCAAGGAGAGCGTTTTTAAGGGTTTCAAGCTGCTCCCGGGTTATGGTTCCGTATCTCAGCAAATCCTCCGGAGTGAAGATATAAACTCCCACTGCATATCACCGTAGAAGCTTATGCTCAGAGTGTTATAACCGTATCGGAGTCTGTGATCCAATCTCAGGGAGCCGCTCTAAATATGTCAAATCGGGTTTAAATTTTTGTCATTTATTCATTTTTGCATGTTGTTTAATGTAGAAATTTGCCTGATTTCCAATATATACTGCATAAATGACATAAACCATAAGGCCTTTCTGATAGCAGGTGATAGCCATGAATGCGGTTCAACTTATTAGTAGGGATATAGGGAAGGCAATGTCTGTCCAGACCAAGGTGATAGACTACATGACCGACTATTTCGTAAAGAAGGGCTTCAGGTGGCTCCTGCCCGTGATGCTCAGCTCCATAACTGATCCCCTCTGGCCTGACCCGGCTGCAAGTAAGATGAGGGCACCTGAGATTGAGGCCTATGGAGCAAAGCTGAAGCTCATGCACAGCATGATACTCCACAAGCAGTTTGCTGTTTCTATGGGGCTTGACAAAATCTTCATCCTCTCCCCCAACATAAGGCTTGAAGAGAAAGATAGAGACGACGGCAGGCATGCATACGAATTCACTCAGCTCGACTTTGAAATTGCTCACGCAAGCATGGATGATGTCATGGCTCTGATTGAAGAGCTGATTGCCGGATTGTTCAGAGAAGCAGGGAGCTGGGAGGAAATCAGCAGACCGCTTCCAAAACCCAGGAAACCCTTCAAGCGTTTCACCCTTGAGGAAATCAAAGAGGAGTTTGGAGATGAGGAAACAGCCAGCAAGGAGATGGATGAGCCTTTCTGGATAACCGACATTTCCAGAGAGTTCTATGATAGGGAAGACCCTGAAAGGCCGGGCCACTTCAGAAACTATGACCTTATCCTCCCAGAGGGCTACGGCGAGGTTTCCAGCGGCGGTGAACGGGAATGGGAGTATGAGGTTATAGTGAGAAAGCTGAAGGATGGCGGACTCAGCCTCGAAGCCTTCAGGCCTTACTTGGAGGTCGCGAAAGCCGGTCTCCTCAAACCCACCGCAGGAGCGGGCATAGGAGTTGAGAGGCTCGTGCGCTACCTTGTCGGTGCAAAACATATTGCAGAAGTCCAACCCTTCCCGAGAATTCCGGGTGTTCCCGCGATTATCTGAGCCCCAATCACTTTTACCTTTTTGTGCCCTCAGATATGTTCTGAAGGTTATAGTAACAGCCAGCTTGATAAGTTGCCTGGATTAACAAAATCTTTAAGCATTAAAACCTACCTTCACCGGTGGATATACATGCGAAAGGCACTTTTCCCGGCATTAAGAAAGTTTGAGGCTTACCTAAACACTGCTAGCCTCGGGCTGATGCCTTCCACAGTTTTTCAAAGGGTCGGCAGACTTCTGAGTGATGTTCTCATTTTTGATGGGAGTGTCAACTCCGTAGACTACATGAATCCTGCCTTCCTTGAGCCTGTCCTCAAAGAAGCGGCAGAGCTCATGAAGGTTAGAGCGAAAAACGTTGGGCTCTCAATCCAGACTACCGATGGGCTGAGGAGGCTCCTCTTTTCAATGGAGCCCCGGAAGGGGCAGAACATAGTCTCGCTCGACACTGAGTTTCCTACCCTACCAGCGCTCCTGAAGAGCTACGCCTCCCGCTTTGGCCTTGAACTCAGGGTGGTAAAAAACGAAAACGGCCTCCATCCTCTGGAGGACATCGGAAGGGCGATAGACGACAACACTCTAGCGGTAGTTCTCAGCAGCGTCAACTGGGTCACCGGCGAGCGGGTCAATCTCAGGGAGCTCTCAAAAACAGCACACGAGCATGGAGCATGGCTTATAATCGATGCAGTCCAGCACCTTGGCTCCCTGAGGCTCTACCCGGAGAGGGAAGGAGTCGATGCCCTCGCAGCGGGTGGCGAGAAATGGCTTCTGAGCCCGGACACCGGGGCAGGGCTGATCTACGCCTCAGATGAGTTCTTGGAAAAAGCAAAGCCTATAACCGGTCTGCTCAACATGGAGCCACCGACGGGCGACTGGAGTAGCTGGTGGGGATTGCCTGAAAAAGACCCGTGGAAAGATCTCGAGCTTTCTAAAGGGGCCAGGAAGCTTGACTTTGGCGGCGGGCCACCCTATCTCATAGCCGCCGCCTTCGGGGCCTCACTAGAGCTGATAAACGAGGCGGGCATAGAAGAGATAGAGCGCCACAACCTGAAGCTCGCAGAGAGGATAAGGGACGATGCCCTAAGCGCGGGGCTGGGCGTCTTTGGAGGCGACTCCGCGATAGTGACCGTAAAGACCGGCCTGAGCTACGAAGGGGAGGAAGAAGTATACAGAAGGCTCTCCGAGAGGGGAATAGCCGTGAGCCACCGCGGCGTCTTAGGTCACTACGGGATAAGGATCTCGCCACACCTCTACAACACAATGGAGGACGTTGAGCTCTTCCTGGAAGAGCTGTTCACGGTTATGGGGGGCTAAGCTTAAGGGGAGTCCCTTTTTCGTTTAATGCCTGAACCACCAATGCCTTCAAGGTCTTTCAGATCCCATGCAAGCCACCTCTCACATTCCAGCTTTTCTTTACCTTCGATGCCCTTCGCCATCACTCCATGCCACTTTTCCCACCCGTCCAGATTCACGAGCTCTGCCTTCCTCTCCAGGCCATTCAAAATCCCCCTCGCTTCCCTCTCGCTTAGGCCTTTCCACTTTACCTCGACGAACAGGGCCTTTTTCTCCCGCTCGTTCAATGCAACGAGGTCAATTTCCTCACCCTTGTGCCACCAGCGACCAAGTTTCGTAAAACGGAACGGAAGCTTTCCTGTCCTGTTCAACCTGAGCAGAAACTGCCCTGCAACGTCCTCGAAGACGGCGCCAATATACGCCGGAAGGTCATCCATGACGAGATCCACGAGAAGCTCCCCCTGTCCAGTTTCAATTAGATCGGAATTTGGATGGACGTAGCGGAACCAGAAGGCAAAATAGGGGTCGTTGATGTAGTACCGCCCCTTCCGGCTTTTTCTGCTCGCAGTTACGGGGACTTCACGCCTCACCAGTTCAAGCTCGATTAGAACGGAGAGATACTTGCCAATCAGTGCCCTCTCAAGGCCGGTCTCAGTCATTATTTCTCCGAGCGAAGTTTTTCCCCTAGCAATCGCCTCCATTATCGCAAAGTAGTTCCTTGGCTCCTCAAGCTCTTCCCTGAGGATGAAGAGCGCATCACCATACAGGAAGGAGTCGGGTCTGAAGTAGTTCCCCAAGTTCTCCCTAAGGTCCCTCTCATCGCTGAACTCAAGGAGATAAGCTGGCGTCCCGCCGAGAATGCCGTAGGCGTTCACAAACTCCTCGATCGAGTATCCGGGAAGGAACTCCCTTGCACTGAAGAAGTCAAGCGGTCGGAGCCTTAACTGGCCGGTTCGCCTGCCGTAGAGGGGGCTCTTGTAGCCTAGAAGCCTCTCCATCATGGAAACGCTGGAACCGCAGATGATTAAGAAAATTCTCCCCTCTGATAGCTTCATATCCCAGTACTCCTGTAAAATGGAGGGCAGCGCTTTGTCTCCCTTAACGAGGTACGGGAACTCATCTATGACGAAGATGAGCCTCTCTTCCTTAGATCTCTGGTGGAGGTATTCAAAGAACGCGTCCCAGCTTTGAAAGGGATTCTTTCGCAGGAGTTCGTCGTTAAACACCTCCGCGAGCCTCTCGGAAAACCTCCTGAGGTTCTCGACTTTGCTCGTCTCCCTAGCGAGGAGGTAAACACCGCCATTTCTTCTGAGGAACTCGATGAGAAGTGCCGTCTTTCCTATCCTTCTCCTGCCGTAGACGACTACGAATTCCGCCAGTCCGCTCCCGAGCCTCTCCTCCAAAAGCCCCAGCTCTTCACACCTGTCCACAAACATTTTACTTCACAGTAATTTACTAGCAAGTAAACTATTTAAAGGTTTTGAAAACAGGGTATGCCACCGGAAGGGGGGTAAAAAGGGCCCGCAGAAAGAGAAAAATCAGGAGAAGAGCTCAAGGGCCCTGCTGACCTCTTCAACGGCTTTGCCGACCTTCAGCTCCATTCCAAAGGCGTTGGTAACGGTTCCTTCCTTCGCAGCCCAGAGGCCGGCAGGGAGCACCAGCACATCTCCCGGCAGCTCCTTCTCCGTCCTCCCGACCACGACGTAGGCTTCTGCCTCGGGTATTCCGGTTATCCCAGCTTTGATGAGCCCCGCCGCGTTAACGCCCGGATAAAGTATCAGCGTCGGAACATCGAGCGGCTCGGCCGGCCCTTCAAGTATCGCAACGTCGTAGTCCTCCTCAACGATTTCCTTGCCCTTCAGGAGTATTTTGAGCAGCGGGAACTTTTCAACGTTAGCCTTCAGGAGGACGCGCCGGGCATTCCTTACGTCATCGAGCGTAGCAGTTGAGATGCCTCCGCTTACGATTGAGCCTATTGGAATGTCCTTCTTTTCCGCAAAGGCCTTGAAGAAGGCTATCTCCTCGTTCGTCAGCTCCGGCGTTAAAATCAGGGCGTAGTACTTCTCCGCTATGAAGCGTCTCGCCTCCTCCCAGCTCACAGGTTCACCGTTGAGGAGCGGCTGAGTTAGGTCTTCGGCCCATGGTCTGGCGAAGCGGCAGAGGTCGCAGAGGTGGTCGTTCCATGAGTCCTCTACCCTCGAAGCCCTCACGAGCATGCCGTCATAGGTCTCGACGTTCATCTCACAGGCAAATGAGCAACCGTTGCAGACGGTCTTTACAGGCCTCGTCTTCCATGGCCCGGGCTTGACGAAGGGGAGCTTCTCGGTTATGGCTCCCACAGGACAGAGGTCTATCATCTCCCCGATGAACCTGCCGTCCATATCCCCGAGGCTCTCCCCGAGCGGTGGCGA
>WAPO01000057.1 GCA_015520705.1 Thermococcus sp.
ATCCCAACTGGATTTGAGGCATGAAGGGAATACCTCCTGAGCTGGCCTTTTGGAACTGCCGTGTAAACGGCGTCAATTCTTTTGGCTAACAGCAACCTTCTCTCAACAATCCTTATCATGGGCTCCCCATTTATCTGTGCCAGATAGTCTTCCCCCTTCCTTGGAAATGCAAGAATAATAGCCTGCATGGACTGGGGGGAGTTAAACCCCTGATAAGCCTTTCCATGAAATGGCTCTGGAAAATCTTGATATTAAGCATGAAATTGTGGGAAATTTTCATAGTTTTCCTAGCTATTTGTAAAGAGTACAATTCCATTGATAGGAATGGGATCTGATCCATGGATGATTTAAGGGCTTAGAAATATCTCAAGCTAATCTGGTATAACTTCATCTATAACCGAATAATTTTTGATATTATACGATTCAATCTTGATCTTAAGAAAAATATATTTAGGGGTTTGGTATGAACATGTAACATGAATGAAACGTCATAGATATACGCGGGCATGGAGGGAGAGGTATGGAAGGCTCCTTCATGAAAAAATTTGTTGTTTTGGCTGTTTCCTGCCTTATGCTGCAGTTCCCTCTTGCGTTTGCGATTTCTCTTCCCCATTCGATTTTCTACGGGGAAAAGGAAGCTATCGACACTGAGAGCAGTATAGTGCCGGCCTATCTATCTCAAATAAACTACACAGAGGATGACCTGCGAAAGGAAATTGAACTTGAGTATTCCTACAACCTGGACGAGTTCATAGCACTCCTTAATAATGATCCTGTTGAGATTTTCTGGTATATCCTCAACAATTTCGACTATGAGCCGTATTACGGAAGCCTAAAAGGACCGGAAGGGACGTTCCTCCAGAGGGGAGGTAATGATCTTGATCTGGCAAATCTGCTTGTTGAGATCTATCGCCAGCTTGGAATTCCGGCGAGATACGTCAGGGGCAACATAGTGGTATCTGAGGATCAGATGAGGAAGTGGCTTGGAATTGACGACGTTGAAAGGGTTCTGAAAACGGGTCTTATACCCTATGAAAAAACTTCTGATGGTTATATCGTTGAGCATTTCTGGGTTGAGGCATATCTTGACGGCAAGTGGGTTCCTCTGGATCCCTCTTTTAAGGAATATGAGTATGTGCCGCCGGAGCTGGAGCTTAGAGAACTGGGAGAAAACTTCACGAAGAGCGTTGTCAACAGTTCAATAGAAGGGAGGGGATGGTCTCTCCTGAAAAAGAGTGTGGAAGCATCCCCCGCACTCTCCGATGAAACCATGGGCAATCTAAGCCAGCTCATAGTTAAGGAACTGGGTGTCAAATACATAGGCAACACTTCCAACCAGAGCATATACAGAACCCTGAAAGGGCTGTCCCAGTTTAAAAAAGCCGTATTCGGGACATGGAAGATAGTTAAAAGCAGAGGGGAGTTTGGTAAGCTGCCCTTCCAAGTTAGCAATGTTCTGGAGGAGTTCTCCAGAATATCCTCCAAGTTCAGGTATAAGGTGAGAATTGGGCTGGAGGGCCATGATATAAACTCCACACTGCTGCTCGCAAATGTGAGCACGAAGCGGATAACCCTGAGCTGGTTACCGGCAACTGAGGGGGACATGAGCGGGCTGAGGCGGTATGATGATATAACTCAGGTTCCAGTCAATTCGGTTAATGTAACCCCTGTTCTTATGCTGGATGGTGTTCCCGTTGCAGTCGGAAAAATATCGCACCTTGGGGAGAAAGCGAATCTGACTGTTACAATGCTCATTGGAGATAGGGTTCTCTACAGTGAGAACACGGTGACGACCATAGGTGGCTATTATGCTGTCAGCATAGACTCCCTCAGGGTTAGCGAACAGTTTCTGAACTACCGCCTGAACAGGCTTAGGATTACAAGCTTCATGCTTGAGAAGGGATTTTCAAACATCACCAGAGATGAGATCCTCGGGGAGATGCTCAACCTCGCGGGCCTGACCTACTGGTATAAACTCGACGGGTATGCTGAGGAGGTTGCCGCTTCTCTCGGTATGCGCTGGCTCAGGGTTCCATCTGTTATCGTCCTCGGAACTGCCTACAGGGTTGAGAATGACAGGCTCAAATTCCTCGGGATGTTTGTGGATGTCCAGAAGGATTTGTATCTCCCCCTAAGCCAGAACGGCAACAAGAGCCGGGAAAAAGCATTCATGATGCTTACGGGACAAAAAGGTTCTGAGCTGGAGGCTCAGGTTCTCAGAGAGTATTTTGATGCTCCGGCGATTTCCACAGCGACGATATTCGAGATGGCATACCAGATGGACATTCCAATATACCACATAAACTCGTCGAATGTTAATTCCCTTCTGCCTGCATTGAACATAAGTGATGATGATAAGGACAAGATACTCCACTACGTCAATCAGGGGCTTGAGGTCTATGTTCCGGGGAGGAACATCAATATAAACGGCTGGAACGGGACGGGCTACTATGTAATTGACCCCGAAACAGGAGCAATGGCATACATGATCAGCGGGGGCATCAGAGGCGGTCTTTCATTTGTGGAATGGATACAGTCCCTGATGCAGGATGCGGCAATGAATCTTTTCGAGAAACTTGGATTTATTGCAAGACTGGGGGAGAAGACAGCCGAGAAGGTCTCCGGTGTTGTTTCAGTATTCGTGAGCGCCGTGCTTGCCACGGTTGAGGCCGTGGCTTCATGCCTTGAAGTTCATCCCTGTGAGTGCGGTCAGCTAATAAAACAGAAGATAGTTAGCGTGGCCGTTGATGGTGCCATGGTTACCCTGACAATATCCATCGGTTTATCCGCATTTACGGGGGGCCTTAGTTTTGGCCTGGCACTGGCGGCAACAACGGGCCTTTCACTGGCATCATATATCATAGGAGACATAACAAAGACCCTGATAAACTGGTTCCTTGGCTTCAGAAATGCCCTCAGAAACTGTCCTGCTCCTGATGTTGTAATACGGCAGCCGAAAACGCTGATTAAGGTATCTAATCAGGTGATGGATTATGTAACCGCGTTCCATGTGTGTGTAGTATCAAGAAACGGGCTCAATGCATACAGACGGGTCCACTGGGAGATACCCTACAGCGGGCAGGTGCCTCTGATAAGATATGGTGTCAGGGGAATAAGGACGCGTGAAGGAACAATTTATGCCTCTTCCCGCTATCAGTGTGACTCTGTTTATGTGATGATAGATCCTCAATACGTGCCTATGGACGTGAAGCTGAAGGGCGGTATTGTTGAGGTTCCTGTGAAGGTCTCTGTCGAGATGGAGACATTCAAAGGTCTCAAAACCTTCACCAAAACAGGATATATCAGATACAGGTATGTGGTTAAAAAGCATGACCTCATCCAGATTCTAGGGCTCTCCAAGGATATAACCTATACAGAAGGGGGAAGTGGGGAAACGGTATTTACCTTCATCAACCGCGGGGACAGGCCTGCCAGAATCTTCGTAAGGAAGGAAGGGATCCCCGGGCTGAGAGTGGAGCATCCCAAAACCGTGCCGCCCAGATCGCAGTTCACCGTTAAAGTAACCTCCTCAGGCCTTCCAAAAGGAAAATACTCAGGAACGATCACAGTTATTGGTGAGTTTGACACGGATACAGGAGGATACAGGGAGGACAGTGCAATTGGCCTGCTTGATGTTACGGTTAAGGGCAGAGATGGAAAGCCACCCGGCAGGGGAGATGGAGGAAGGGATGCAGAGAACCCCAGAAGTGATCATCCGGATGATAATTCAGACGTTCCCATGCTAACCCTCACAAAGGAGAACAGCTTCTACTCCCTCCTCAGGGAGGGTGCAAAGAAGAATATAACAGAAGCCGCTGAACTCCTTGATCTGGCCAGCTATCATTCCATGCTCTACCAGCTTACAGCCAGCAATATAAGTGAATACAGAGAGCTCGCGGCTGGGATAGCGAAGCTGTATATAAAGCTCTCTTCAAATCTTAAGTTCCTCGATGATCTGGTTGAAAAAGCACCGGATGTTGCGCTGTTCAGAAGGGGGTTCTACGACGGAGCTGAAAACCTTCTGAGAAGTGCCATGATACCCTACAGACTCGTGGATGAGAGCTTCGATCCTGTCAGGCTTGCCAGATATCAGAAAATCCTGATACTGCCCAGCGGATCACTTTTCGGCATGAACACCCCCTTCTTCAGGAAGAAGCTTGAGCTTTATCTTGAGAACGGGGGAAGCATAATCGTCTTTGATCAGCAGTATGGAAGCCATTTCTCCGTAATCCCCGGAGGTCTGGGAGGCTATGGATGGGCTCAGGATCAGATGTGCCACAGAAATGCCCTCTATGCCGCTCAGGATCACCCGATACTGTCCACGGTCATATCAAACACCATAACGGAGGATGTTGATGGATACTTTGAGAGCTATCCTCCGAACTCTGTAGTGCTGATGAGAAGAACCAAGAACGACTTCCCTGCGATGCTGATTTACAGATATGGAAAGGGCTATGTCCTGGCAACGACGCTTTACTCTGACTGGAAGAGCCAGAGACAGGTCTCAGGATTCATGCTCGGCATACTGAGGGATGCCATCTTATACATTGAACTCAGGGGAGATGTGTATGAGATAGGGATGCAGAGGGTTTGGTATGGGCTGAGGTTCAGCCACAGCTACTATGTCATCCCTGTAAATGTCACGAATCCAACGAACAGCACGGTTGATGGCATAAAGTTCAGGGTGCTGACACCTTCAGGGGAGATAAGCTCGGAAATCGAGGTAAATGAGTCGCTGAGACCGGGTGAAAAGAGGGTTATATACCTGAATCTGTCCTCAAGCAGCTTTAAGTCGACAGCGCTTGGCATATGGACGCTTGATTACGTTCTCCTTTCGGGGGGCAGGGAGGTTTATACTAAATACGATGCCAAGGGCATTTCCCTGAACATCTATTACGGCAATGATGCATACTTCAACTATAAAGGAGGCAGCAAATACCTGATGTGGGCAACAGCGGAGAAGGAGACCGCCCTGTTCGGAGAGAAAATTACACTGACTCTGCACATAATAAACAAAGACAGCAAACCTCTAACAGGACAGCTCGGCATCGGGCACCACATATGGGGATGGAATGTGCTTGATGTGAGAAATGTTAGCGTTGCCCCCGGGGAGTATAAGAAATACAGCTTCGAGGTTTATCCCTATGTCGACGTCCATGGTTATGAGGGTCTGCGCTATTACTTTGGATTATACACATCAGGGTCACCTTACAACAGCGCCACAAACTTTGCAGATGCCGCACTTGTGGCGGAGAAGGGCATCTATGTGAAGTATCCCAATCTGGAATTAGTATCGGATATTGAGAAGAATGAATACGCACCCGGAGAATTGATTCATGTCCAGGCCAACATCACAAACAGCGACGATATTGACTGGAATCTGAGGCTGGTAACCCTCATCCGCTACATGGATAATGTCGTGAAGGTTTCCAGCCAGCCGATCACAATACCGAGATACTCGAAAATAAGCATCCCTGTATCCATCGAGCTTCCCAAGGATGCCAAGCCTGGCTACTATCAGCTGGTGACCATGATTGGAGACATATATGGAAAAGTCACAGAACATGATAAGGTTCCGAGCTACTATCTGTGGTTCCGCAGAGCGAGCTCTAATGTTGAGTTCAGCTCGGAGTTTACAAAACCCCTCGGAGTGTCCATAAGGGCCAGAATAACAAACGGTATCCCGCTGATTGAACCGAGGCTATATACCTTCATATACTACATATGGAAGGGAGGATATCGGGATGAGAGACATTCCTTCAACCTGACATTCACAAACAATGAAAGCGAGGTGCAGATACCGCTGAATGAGGACATATTCGGAAGGTATGAGGTTAGTTATATCCTCTACGATGGTAAGGTTTCGGTGGCCTCTGGTTCAACATACTTCAACAGAGAGGTGCAGATAAAAGCTGATATCAAATCTCCTGTGGTGGTGTTCGGCAACCTGAGCCTTCTCGTGCATCTCCACAACCCGGGATTCCTAGAGGAGAACTTCAACCTGAATGTGACGATTCCTGTCCTCAACTACACATCCATAACCCCGATATCTCTGGCTCCTAACGGCAACAGAACTGTAAATATCACCCTTCCGGTGCCTCCAATTAAGCCAGGGAGATACATAGTAATTATCCGCGCCCAGAAGGCCAAGGGAGTCATAACGAAAAGGATTTACTTCAGAATACCTGAGTCCAGCATTGTGGGCATTATCGAGAGCGGCCCCTACTCGGCGGGTGAGAACGTAACCGCCATGCTGAGAAACAGGGGAGGAGTGCCGGCAAGGGTCAGAGGCAATCTGTCCATACTCCATCATGATTCTGTAATCTCAAACAGCAGTTTTGAATTCACATTGAACCCCGGGGAAGAGAAGACTGTCAGGGTAGAAATACCCGAGAACATAACTCCCGGAGGGATTATAGTCCTCAATTTCACGGACATCACAGGAAATAAGTCCAGATCAATAATGGAGCCCCTCCAGCTCATTGGATTGAGAATTCAGGCCATTCACGGAAACGAGAGCTATGCTCTTGACAACATTACGGTTACCCTGGTCAACACAGGAGGCATCAAAGATACGGTCAATGTAACTATCTCACTCAGGCGTTCCATATGGGGAGGCATCTTCGGACAGCAGAGCTATCATGACATAACTCTAAGCCCAGGGGAGAGCGTAAATGTCACGTTCAGAGTTCCAAATGTAGCCTCTGGAAGGTACGTCTTCTATGTGCTGGCCAGAGGAAAGCTCTCGTCATCCTCCTACTGGGACTATCTGGACGTCATAGGAACCAACATCAGCATGGCAGTTGAGAAAACATCCTACACCGCGGGAGACAACGTAACGCTCAGAATAACCAACAGCGGTGGAGGCTGTGCAAACCTGACTCTGAGCGCACGCCTCACGAGGGGACGGACTTCGTGGAGCATAGGCAGAACATCGGTTGGAATAGGGAAGCTTGAGAGCAAGGAGGTTAACTTCACCCTACCCAAGAGCCTTCCTACAGGCAACTACACCCTCGTGATCACCCATGACTTTGGCATCTACACCCGGAATATAACGGTTAGGGGCCTGGAGCTGGAGGTTACCCTCCTGAAGGACAGATACGACGTGGACGAGGATATTCAGGTTGGGATAAACAACACCGGCGGAACCGATGCTGATCTGAGCATAGACTATCAGCTTTCAGGATACCACGGGGAGGTTAATGTTACACTGCCCTCCGGAGCCTACAGGACGATTTCAATTGATATACCTGATAACCTGCCGAGCGGGAGCTACGATCTCCATCTCTCGATATACGACAGATTCACAGGCCTTTCAGTAAGTAAAAGCTTTTCCATTTCAGTCAGGGGTGCTGAGCTTGTAATGACCCCGCTGAAAACAGACCTTGCACCCGGAGAGGGCATACCTGTGAGGTTTGAAAACACAGGCGGAATAGACCTCAACCTGAATGTAACCCTCAGGGTTGCAGGAACTTCAGCGAGCACACAGCTCTCAATTCCAAAAGGAGGGAACACAAGCTACACGTTTGCACTACCACCCCTTGCAAAGGGCGAGTATGATGCAGACTTAACAGCCGTTGATGGAAACAGCGGCAGGAGCTTCTGGCGTTCCTTTGGAATTTCCATAAGCGGCTTCAGAATAAATGCCACAGTAAACGGGAACTCCTTTGCGATAGGGGACACTGTGATGATAACACTAACCAGCGGAACAGATGCCGATGCACATCTAAGCTACCGGCTCGATATGGTGGATGAGGCCGACAACAGCTTCCATCTCAAAAACGGCACCCTCACACTTCCGGCAAGGGGAACTGCCACAATAACGGCCACAATCGGGAAGGTAGCCAGAGGAAACTACACGCTGATCCTGAGAATGACCGAAATAAATACCGGCGAGAAATTTGTAATCACGAGGGTGATATACATAGATGGGGCATGGGGACAGCTTGAAATTGGCATACCTGGCTCTGCTTTCCTCGGAAAAGTCCCTGTGGTGGTGAACTTAACCGGCAACACAAACGGAACCCTGAAAATCGTAGGAAATGTTAGCATTGACTCCTACCCGACGAAGATTGTGGGCATTGAATCGGATGGCGGGCTCTGGATAGTCTTCTCCACACATCTGGGCTACTACCATGACGGAAATCTGGAGCTCTTTGCATACCCATCCGGCATATCCGTGGAGAGCTATGAAGGCGGCCCGGCGGCCGTGACAAGCAGTGATAGCCGCATCTGGATAAGCTCTTTCGATAAAATCCTTGAGTTCGATAAGGCCACTCACAGGTGGAAGGTCTATAAAACCACAGAGATTCCGGGATTCCCTGCCTACTACAACTGGGGCTGGGGAGAGGAGCCTGTAAATATATTTGCCCTCGCATACTACAACAACTCTCTCTGGGTTGGAACGGATAACAGCGGTCTGGTCAGGATAGATCCGGAGACCATGACGACCATGGCAGTCTACAACTCAACGAACAGCCCTCTGACCGCGGATTACATCATGATGCTGAAGGTAAATGGAAGCGACCTCTGGGCGGTTGGCAATGGTGTATGGAGAATCGGAAACAGCTGGACATACTATCCACCTGAGAGCTTCAACATGAGCTGGGTGGATGCCGTCGAGGTCTTTGATAATCAGGTATGGGTTGGAGGAGGAAACGACTCTGGAACCTTCGTGTGCATGGTTGGAGGGGTGTGCCTCAAGAACCTGCCCTCCTGGAGAATCTCCAATATTGAGCATGATAATGAATCCCTCTGGATCATCTATCCGCCGTGGGGTGAGATAACAGCAAGCAGATACTACTTTGCAAACAGAACCCTGGTGAATTATCCGAGAAGCAGCTTCTGGGGCAACCTCGTGGGGATAGAGGACGGGGTGTATGCATCGAGCTACGGCATCATGATGGATGGAAAAATGCTCACCTTCGGGCCGAGGGGGTATGTAAAGGATATTGCGTATCACAACGGCACTGTGTATATGCTGACTGAAATGGGGGCTGTGGTCATCTATCACCTGAAGGACAGCAGATGGGAGTATATAACCGATGATGCCTTTGTGGGGGGCAACAGAATAGCACACGCCAGCGGCAGGCTCTTCATAACAACGTGGTCGAATCTGGTCGAATATGACCTCGATAGCGGCAGGGTGGTTGTATACAACTCCTCCAACTCCCCCTTCAACTCCTTCAGAAACCCCATAAGTCTCGCAGGAAGCGATGATATGCTCTATGTTGGGACGAATGATGGTCTGGTCGTTCTGAATCTGACATCAGGCAACTTTGTCACCTATTACCCGCCAGACTTTGGAGGAACCTCGGTCAGGGATGTGTGGCTCAACGGGGATGAGCTGTGGATTGCAGGGGACGGCGGAGCTGGCATATACGACCCGGCATCCAATGTCTATCAGCCCTATCTAAGCGGTAAATCCTCGTGGCTCGTAAGGGCATATGATGATGAGGTATGGGCGGCATTCTCCCAGGGTTCGGACTACTCCCTGTGGCACTACAACCGGCTCACAGGAACCTCTGAGATATACAACTCCACGAACGGCCTTACAGGAAGCTACATCAACGATATCGCCCGCTTTGATGGTCTAATCTTCGTTACATACAGCTGGGCGAGCAACATGTCGATTTTTGACGGATATGAATGGAAGACCGTCAGCCTGCCGGTATCATCAGTTGAATCCTCTGAAAGCGGAGCCCTCCTTGGAGGGGGCATCTTCGCCATATACTCAATGGACATATTTGAATTCCCCGTTGATATCGGGAGAAACGAGTTCAACATCACAGTCAGGAGGCCCGGCTACAACGAATACACGTTTAGGCTGCTCCTTGGAAAGCAGGTTCTTGATGAAAAAACAGCAGGATTGATGGCATACAGACATGCGATTTCATTCGGGCTGACAACGCCAAAGCACCTCTACAAGAAAGGTGAAACTGCGACTTTCGAAGTCACGATAAGGAACGATGCTCCGCTGGAGGATGTGGTTAGCTATAAACTGGTTCTGGCAGGCAGCACCTATGAGGACACCCTTGTAATCGGGCCCACCCGGGAGATTCACATGACATTTGCCGTGAAAGCCGAGGAGAGCTTCAACGCCACGCTGACTGTGAACGGTGAATCCGTGGTGGTGCCTGTAAGCGTCGTCGAGCCCAGAGGGGAGATAGTTTTAAGCGCACCCGATGTTGTGGGCTACAACGAGCCCTTCAACGCCACGCTCACAGTAACCAACACGGGCGTGGTTCCCATTGAGCTTTCAATCCAGTTTGCAGGAAACAGGAGCGTTTCCATAGACCCGGGAGATTCCGTCGTTATCACGAAGGAGATGAGGGTAACGGACGATACCACAGTTAGGGCGATAATTTCCGGAGATCTTAACAGAACTCTGGAGAAGAGGGTTCTCATGGGTGAGAGGGTCAGGCTGGTGTTTGGAAACTATACAGTGGCACCTGGCTATTCCGAGATTCCATTCACAGTTGAAAACAGCGGAATCCTTGATTCGAACTTTACGCTGACGGTCAGGACAGGAAACTGGAGCTGGCGGACGGATGTATCAATTCCTGCGGGGACAGAGCTCAACCTCACCATGCCCGTAAATCTGAGCGAGGGCAGCTACACATTTGTCTATGAGAGCAGGCTCGGCGGTGGGAGCTTCCATGTGGAGGTTGTAGGCGAAAAGCTCTCGGTAGCTTATGAATTCGATGGAAAGACTCTGACCCTGAATGTAACGAACCTCGCTCCCCTTGACTTCTTCGGAACTCTGAGGGTCGATTCTGCCATCATCTCAAACAGAACCAACATCAGCGTTGCCGCAAACTCATGGCAGCTCATAACGTTCCCTGTTAGCGAGCCCTCACCCGGAACATACAACATCACCGTGTGGATAGAGAGGAACGGCAGGACTGTGCTGGAGAAACTCATCTCCATAAGAGCCAAACCTAATATACTCATGGAGATAAGCGGAATAAATAGCCAGCAGAAGATCGGGGATGCTCTTAACGTGTCAGTGGAGGTGAGAAACAGAGGAACCGCCAGGGAGGAAGACCTGCTGATCTTTGAGATTCCGGGAATCTACAGGAAGGAAGTGCCTGCGGAAATCGGGGTCGGCGAAAGAAAGGTCTTCAACTTCACGCTCACCCTGCCGGAGGATCTGCCGAGCAGGACGCTGAGAGCGAGGGCAGAGCTGGGTAATGCGACTGTTGAGAGGAGCTTCTTTGTCAGGGGCGTCAATGTGAGCGTTGCCCTCACAACGGACAGGCTCTGGTACTATGATGATGAGAACATCACAGCAACGATAACCCTCACCAACCATGAGAACGTGACGCTGAAGGGGAATGTGAGCCTCTCCTGTGGAGGATTCAGTGAAACAAAGAGCTTCGAGCTCGGGGAGGGAGGGGAGAACCTCAGCTTCACCTTCCCTGCATGCTCCAGAATCTTCTATCAGGTGAGCCTCAGCACAGGCCGTATAATATACATAAACTCCCGGCTGATTCAGATCAGGGAGAGAAATGCAGTCGTAACCCTGATTACGGATAAGGAGCGCTACCTTGTGGGAGACAACATGACGGTGCATATCTACACCACACGCCCCGTTTCCGTGAGCCTGATCGTCTTTAACAACGTGACCCTCGTGAATGTCACAGATAATGTATCTCTGAAGTTCAGGATTCCGGACGTTGAAAGCGGCACATACAGGATATACTACTCCTACGGCAACGAGACGATGAGTAAGGAGTTCGATGTTGTCTCTCCAAGTGCCAAGATTCTTGACTTTGAACTCAGAAAGAAGCTCTTCGAGCCGGGGGAGAACGTGAGCTTCAGTGCCATCGTGCATACGGAGGAGGATGTCATCGGTAAGGTCATGGTCTGGCTGTACAGGGGGACATCGCTCATAGACTACTACTACTACGAGCCTCTCAACCTCACAGCGGGCGACAACTATGTCAACATAACCACGGACATCACGGTTCCTAATATAGGGACATACACGCTGGTCTATGCATTCTACCGCAGCCTGAACTCCACCATGATAGCTTCAGGAAGCCAGAGCCTCCAGACGGAGGGGGCCCTGATAGCATCAATGGCGACGGACAAGGAGTCATACACAGAAGCTGAAGATATCAAACTGAATCTTGTGATAACAGGAACTCCGGGAACATACACACTGAAAATCAGCGGAATAAGTGAGGTTCTGGAGAGGAACGTTACTGTGGATGGGAGTGCAGAGGTGAACCTCACGCTGCCTGCTAAATACTTCGATACCAAGATAACCGCAGAGCTCTTTATGGGTGAGTATTCAACATCAAAGGAGGTGGCGGTGGAAGTTACTAACCTGCCTCCTGTTGCCAACTTCAAGGTTCAGGGCAATATGAGCGTTAATTCCGAGCTCACATTTGATGCCTCGTGGAGCACTGATCCGGGAGATGACAGCCTCACATACTCCTGGGACTTCGGGGATGGGACAGTATTAACGGCCTCAACACCGGTTGTTAAGCACACTTACACGCAGGCTGGCAACTACACCGTAATTCTAACTGTCAGCGACGGAGAAGGGGGAATTGACGTCGCAACTCTGATGCTTGAGATTTCCGAAGCAGGGGTTACCAAGAACGTAACCACTGTGACGAGGGAAGGGGCCTTCAGAAAGCTCCTCATAGTTGCCAGAATCTGGACAGCCAGATACTTCTACTATAGAGGAGAATTCGATGATCTTGTGGCAAGGGCAAAGGAGCTTGAGGCCAGCAATGAGACCCTTGAATCTATAATCAAGCTCCACCAAGAGGCCGAAGAGCTGATGGTGATGGGATGGCATGCAGGAAACCTGGAGGAAGTCCTGAGCATCTGGATGCGGGGAAACATTATCCCGGACATTATCAGGATAAGAAGGGCATACCTGCTTGAGAAAGAAGCCGTCAGAAGGCTCAGGAAGCTTCTGGGCCTCTGACTTTTTATTTTTTGTTGTCATCTATCCAAAAGTTTCTCCAAAAGACTTAAATTCTGGCCGTTAATTCATATTATACTGGGAAATATGATACCGAGAACAATGAGCACTCAACATCCTGACAACGTGTTTATTCCATTCTTCGCCCAGGAGCCTGCCCTGGGCGGGGAGGATGAAGTGACTGAAGCCTTCTACGCCTTCAGCGTCCTGGGGATAGAGGAGCAGATGTGGGATTTCGAGGGCAAAGAGGTGGATGAGTTCGTCGTCAAAAAGCTCCTCGAAAGACACGGCTACTTCTTTAAAGAGCGCAGACTGGGGAGGGACTTCAGGCTCACTCCCAGAGTTCCGAACCCCAGCGTTGAAAAAGCTGAAGCGAAGCTTCTTTTGGAGACGCTGGAGAGCATTCCACGTTCGGCAGACTATGCGAAGATATTCTACGGTGAAGAGGTTGTTCCGATATTTGAGGTTATCCTGCCCATGACGACCTCCTCCGAGGAAATTGAGCGGGTTTATGAGTTATACCGGCGCTACATCGCGGGAAAGCAGTACAAGAGGGTCTACGACGTGAAGATATATGAGTGGATAGGGGAGTTCTTCCCAGGGGAGATAAACGTGATTCCCCTCTTCGAGACGAAAGAGGCCATTCTAAACGCCCACGAAATCCTTGAGGAGTACCTCACGGGAAAGGGCTTTGAATACCAGCGTGTTTTTCTGGCGAGGAGCGACCCTGCCATGAACTACGGCCTGATAAGTGCAGTCCTTTATGACAAATATGCTCTATTTAAGCTCCAGGAGCTTGAGGAGGAGATGGGGATTGGCATATATCCCATAATCGGCGTCGGCGGGGCGCCCTTCAGGGGGCACCTTACACCAAAGAACGTTAAAGGTGTTCTGGAGGAGTACAAAGGCGTCCAGACCTTCACAATCCAGAGCTCCTTTAAGTATGACAGCCAGCCGAAGGAGGTCATAAAGGCGGTGGAGGAAATAAAGTCCTCAAAGAGAGGCGAAGCGGAGCCTGTAGATGAGGAGGTGCTCAACCTTCTCCCGAAATATGAGAGGGCGTATTCAGCCGAGCTCAGGACATTAGCGCCTCTCATAAGGGAGATAGCAAAATACGTGCCATCGAGGAGAAGGAGGAAGCTCCACATCGGCCTCTTTGGCTACCCAAGGGAGGTTAACGGCATGGCTCTGCCCAGGGCCATAAAGTTCACCGCGTCGCTCTATTCAATTGGCGTTCCACCGGAGCTGCTTGGCCTGAGTGCTTTAAGTGAAAGCGAGCTGGACAGGATTGGCGAATACTACAAAGGCCTTTACAGGGATCTGAGCTTTGCCTTCCGCTATTTCAACCCCAAGGCGGCTGAGAGATTCAGGTTCCTAAAGCCCCTCGCAGAGATGGCAAAGGACTATGAGATGGAGGATGCCCACAGGGCAATAACTTCCGCAATACTATCAGGACAGCTCAACGAGTCCTTGGTGGTGGAAGCGGCAGGAATACGGGGCTTTCTCGGATAGTTCCTTTTGGGATTCCTATTTTTAAGTCGCCTTTGAGAACACCAAGGTGGAGTGCTCGGAAAGATATTCGATGATCTCCCGCTCACGGAGATTGTAAACGAACTTCTTGTGATAGCCGGAAAGCTCTTTGTGCTAGTGAGGATACTCATCAAGGCCCTCCATCCGGAGATCCAGAACGTCTAATCATGAGCACATCGAGGAAGCGGGGAAGGTGCTGGATTATATGTTGTGATATGAAATACCCAGACATGACATTTAAAGATCTAATTTCTCCCGTATTTCATTTATTAGCCTTTCTCCTTGATTCTCTTTGTAATATCCTTGGAGATATAATGGGACAAAGCCAGTTTGGAGAATTTCTAGGGTCCTGTACCTTCTTAATAGCGGTTTTATAGACTTTTTAAACGCATCTAGTGAAAATGAATAGCCCCTAAGGCTGTTATGAGTAATACTGGCTATATAGTCTGTAATTTGAAGACCGCTGGAAAAAGTGGAGATTTCAAAAGCAATTGAATCTTTGATGTGGGTATAACTATTTACAAACTTGCCCTCGTGGAAGATTAGATTGTAATACGATGAAAGTTTCTTCATAGATGCTTGATCATATAACATGATTCCGTATCCATTTTTTTCTTTTAATTCATCCTCAACTCTCAACATTAATACTTGGAGGAAATCTCTCTCTATCTCTTCTTGGGATTTGAAAGGAGTATTAAAAAAATATGTCCAGACGGCTATGATAGTAGAAGTGTTTGGTATCAACTCTAGACTCTTGAGTATAAACTCCCAATAATCAGAATATGGCCTGGATGTATACTTCTCAAGCCGTTTTCGATGGTGTTTCGGGAGAGGAGTATCCTTCTCTTGATACTTTAATAAATGCCATACGTCTGCAGCTTTGAACTCTTCATCTAGAGGAATTCCATAATCCCTCTTTAACGTGGTGAATTGTTGTTGTAATTTGAAGTATTCATTTTCGTTTATCATAAGGGCCGTTCGGAGATAATATCTTTCTTGTTTTATCCATCCTGCCTCATCTGAAAATACGAACTCTACCATTTTTATCCCTGTTTTATTATGATAGTCGAAAAATATTAAAAATTGTCGAATACTAGGTAAATTTGTAGCTTACTTTGAATTCTTCAACAACCACCTCTCCATCCACCCCACTATCAGTTCAAGCCTCTTAACCCTGTGCTTTGGTTTTCCGCCCCTGCTGAGGTCGTGGTTCTCGCCCGGAAAGAGCGCCAGCTCAACGGTCTTGCCGAGGTATTTGAGGGCCGTGTAGAACTGGAGCGCCTCGGAAAGCCAGCAGCGGTAGTCCTCCATCGAGTGGATTATGAGGAGCGGCGTTTCAACGTTCGGCGCGTACTTCAGCGGGCTCTTCTCCCAGTAACCTTCAGTGTTGCTCCATGGGTCTCCGCCAATCTGGTCGGGAGCGAAGAAGTAGCCTATGTCGGTCGTCCCAAAGAAGCTCACCCAATTGGAG
>WAPO01000058.1 GCA_015520705.1 Thermococcus sp.
CAAGCTCACATTTGGCATAGAGGAATAAATCTTCCCACTCCTCGACCGTGAATGTCTGTCCTACAAGTCTTTCCAGATCATCCTTTGATACATCGAATTTCGGCATATGACCACCTCACCAGACTATTCTGGCCTCCCTCAGCCACTTCAGGTCATAACTGAAGAGATACCTTATGTCGTCTATCCCGAGCTTGAACATCGCCAGGCGGTCGATTCCAATTCCCCACGCTATGACAGGCACGTCAATGCCCAGCGGGCGGGTCATTTCCTCCCTGAAGATTCCGGCACCCCCAAACTCAACCCATCCGAGCTCGGGGTGATAGGCACTCATCTGAACGCTCGGCTCTGTGAAGGGGTAGTAGTCGGGCAGGAACTTCACCTTCTTGGCCCCGGCGATTTCCACCGCAAAGCGCTTCAGTATGCCGAGGAGGTGCCTGAATGTCAGATCCTCGCCAACGACGAATCCATCCACCTGATTGAATTCGATGAGATGCGTCCTGTCGAGGACGTCTGGACGAAAAACCCTCTGTATCGTGAAGTACTTCCCCGGAATCCTCACACCTTCAGCAAGCTGCCTCCCGCTCAGTGCAGTCCCGTGAGCTCTCGGCATGAGCAGCATTGCCCTTTCAGGTGACCAGACGTAGCCCCAGCCCCTCGAAGCAGTGATCCAGCCGTTTTCATGCGCCGCTTTAACCCTCTCCACGAGCTCCTTCTCAGGGAGTCTGCCCATCTTAGGGTGTTTTAGCTGATATGTGTCGGTCCACTCCCTCGCCGGGTGGTTCTGGGGCTGGAACAGGGCATCGAAATTCCAGAACTGGGTCTCGATGAGGCTCTCAACGGTCATCTCTATGAAGCCCATCTCTATAAGCTTTCTCCGGATTCTGTCAAGAAAAGCCCGGTAGGGCTGCTTTTTGCCAGGGTATATCTTTTTTACCGGCGCCTCTATATTGAAGCGCTTGAACTCAACCTCCCTCCACTTTCCGGATTTTATCAGCTCCGGAGTGAGAACGGAAACCTCCTCCTTTATTTCCAGCCCCTGCTCAGCAAGCCCGAGGCCTTCCTCTGTTATCTCGACCTCCCTCTCTGTCCTGCTTTCCTCCTCTGCGATCTTTCTTCTCTTAAGCTCCTTGACAGGTACAAGCTTTGAAATCTCGCTTACCTCTGCTTCCCTCTTTTCAGCCAGAATCCTCAGTGCAATATCAATAGGTCTCTCCCCGGCTTTCAGTCCTTTTTCCGTTATTTCGAGGACAAGTTTTCCGGCTTCTTTTCTGACGGATGCCCATCCCTCTCTCCGCAGCACCCCGACAACAGGCTTAAGCTCCTCCTCGCTCAGAACCTCCTTCAGGTCATCAAGTGTAACCTTCCCTTTCTCCTTCAGAACCTTAAGAGCCCTCCACTCCGGGAGCCCGATTTCCAGATATTTTCTCCCTGTCTCAGTTAGCCGGACTATTTTCTTCTCCCTCTCGTGAAGCTCTGCGAGTCCTTTGCTCTGAAGCCAGAGAACAGCTCTCATAACGGCAACTTGATCCAGCCCGGTTTCCTTAACAAGTTCCTCAAATTTTACCTTTTTTAAATCCTTGAGCCTGATGAGAGTTATTTTTTCCTGATAGCTCAGATCCATAAAGCCACCTCCCGGGTTAATAAAGATTAGAAGTTACTTAAAAATTGCGGTTGAAAAAAGATGAAAAATATCAGCTTCTGTGCGGGAAGAATACGACCTTTCCTGTCTTTCCAGCGCGCATAAGCTCAAAGGCTTCCTCGAATCTGTCAAAGCCCTTATACCTGTGGGTCAGAACTGGCTCAAGGTTCAGCCTGCCGCTCTGGATGAGCCTTGAAACTGTATACCATGTGTTCCAGAGATGCCTCCCTGTAATCCCGTGGACTTCGAGGGCCTTGAAGATTATGAGGTTGTTGAAATCAATGGTAACATCCCTCGGGAAGAGACCCAGCAGGGAAACCCTACCCCCCGGTGTTACCGCCTGCAGTCCCTGTTCGAGGGCTTTCGGAGCACCACTGAACTCAAGGAAGACATCAACGCCGTTTCCATCAGTTATGTCCCTGACCTCTTTAACTACATCTTCCTCAAAGGGGTTGATTATGTAATCGGCTCCGACCTTCTCCGCCAGCTTTCTCCTGAATTCGCTCGGTTCGCTAACTATAACAGGATATGCACCGCTTGCCTTGGCAACGGCTATGCCGAGGAGCCCCAGCGGGCCGGCGCCTGTGATTAAGGTGCTCTTACCTGCTATCGGACCGGCCAAAACCGTATCAACGGCATTTCCAAGAGGCTCCTGAAGGGAGGCATACTCAGGAGGCATCCCTTTTGGGTTCTTCCAAGCGTTCTGGGCGGGCACGATAGCGTATTCAGCAAACACACCGTCCATATCAACCCCGAATATCTTGGTGTTCTGACACACATGGTAGTTCCCGGTTCTGCACTGGTAGCATTTGCCGCAGACGATGTGAGTTTCAGCAGATATGTAGTCGCCAACATGGAGGTCATCAACACCCGGGCCAACTTCAACGACCTCTCCAGCTACCTCATGACCCATTATCTGGGGTGGCTTAATCCTGCTCTGTGCCCATTCATTCCATTCGTAGATATGGAGGTCAGTTCCGCAGATGGTGGTTGCCAGGACTTTGATCAGAACCTCTCCTGGCCCCGGTTTTGGTATATCAACTTCAACGAGCTCGGCTCCATAAGCAGGCTTTGCCTTCATAATAGCCATCATTTTTCCATCCATCCTTATCATCCCCATAAAACGATTACATGAGTATCTAAATGGACATCCGATATAAATCTTTTGAACAAAGCTTTAAATACCTTCATTGCGTCCTTTATACTGCAATCCTCTATGGTGGTGTCTGAGTTGGAAGGCAGAAGGTTTGAAGGCAAACCTGGAAAAAAGTTCGGTCCCCAGCCACCGGTTAAAGTTGGCGAAAGGTACAGAGTGAAAATTGAAGCCATGGGAAAAGGTGGGGATGGTATCGCCAGAATTAAGGGTTTTGTGATTTTCGTGCCAAAAACTCAGGTTGGAGATGAGGTTGAAATAGTTATAAATAACGTGAAACAGAGGTTTGCTTTTGCAGAAGTTATAGGATAAACTGGATTTTCTGTTTCATCCTCTTTTTTCGCATTATTCCATTTATCAGAAAACCTTATATTCTGTTTAAGCTAAAAATCACGTTGAATAGGGAGGAGTAGTGAGAGGGAGCTTAAATGGCGGTTGTTATTGTTACCGGGAGGGGAGGTGCAGGAAAAACCACCACAACAGCTAACCTGAGTGCCTATTTTGCAGGCAGGGAATACAGGGCACTTGCGATTGATGGTGATCTTTATCTGCCTAACCTCGGATTTCACTTTGCACTTGAAAATGTTAAATATACCGTCCATTCACTTCTGAAAGACCCCAGTATGGACCCCGAGTGGGCCATTTACAAACATCCGGAAACCGGGGTCTATGTTATGCCCGGGAGCACAAACCTCCAGGATGTCCTCGGAATCTCCCCTAAGAGGCTGAGAGATATAGTTGAAGACATGAAATATAAGTTCGGTGTTGTTTTTGTGGACTCCCCTACAGGGGTGCCCTTTGATACCCTCCCCACATTTGAGGTGGCAAACTATCAAATCATAGTGGTTGAGATAGAGAGATCCCCGATTTATTCATTTGAAATCATGGTGAAGAACGAAGTTGAAAAACTGAAAGCGCTGGGCGATGAATACGGACTTAAAATCGGGGTTATTTTAAACAAAATAAGAGAATCCCAGGATGTTGTGGAGGATATAATACAGGCTGTGGAGGAAGATTTAAATGTGCCTGTTCTGGGTGCGGTTCCATTTGATGACACAGTTCCAGCATCAATAAACATTGGAATCCCTGTAATCAGTTACCGTCCTCGGAGTTATGCCGGGATTGCATTCAGAGAAACCGGACAAATCCTCGAAGAATGGATGTTCGGATGAGGAGGGACTTTTTATGGAAATTGAAGAAATTATTGAGAAGGTTGCTAAAGGGCAAATAAAGCTTCATCAAGTGGAGAAATACACGAACGGCGACAAGAAGCTCGCCACTGAAATAAGGAGGAAGGCCCTTGAGAAAAAGTTCGGAATCAGCCTTGAGAACATCGGGCACTACTCCATAGATCCCAACAGGCTCATAGGCAAGAACATCGAGAACATGATAGGCGTCGTCCAGATACCCATGGGTATCGCCGGGCCCCTCAAAATCAATGGAGAATATGCGAAGGGTGAATTCTACATCCCGCTCGCAACAACAGAGGGCGCCCTGGTGGCGAGCGTCAACCGCGGTTGCTCCGCCCTCACAGCGGCGGGGGGAGTTAAAACGACCATCATAGACGACAAGATGACGCGCGCTCCCCTTCTCAAGTGCCCCGATGCGAGGAGAGCTAGGGAAGTTGCCGAGTGGGTGAAGAGTAACATCGACTACCTCCAGGAGAAGGCGGTCTCGAAGGTCACTAGGCATGGAAAGCTCCGTGATGTTAAGCCCTACATCGTCGGCAACAACCTCTACCTCCGCTTCGAGTTTGAGACCGGCGACGCGATGGGCATGAACATGGTCACCATCTCGAGCGAGGAGATAATGAAGGTCATCGAGGAGCAGTTCCCGGATGTGAAGTATCTGGCCCTCTCAGGCAACCTCTGCGTCGACAAGAAGCCCAACGCCATGAACTTCATCAACGGGCGCGGAAAAACGGTTATAGCTGAAGCTATAATTCCGAGGGAGATAGTCGAGAAGAAGCTCAAGACCACGCCGGAGCTCATAGCCGAGGTCAACTACAGGAAGAACCTCGTCGGTTCCGCTCAGGCAGGAAGCTACGGGTTCAACGCGCACTTTGGAAACATAGTCGGGGCGATATTCCTCGCCACCGGCCAGGACGAGGCCCAGATTACTGAAGGCTCGCACGGTATAACCCTCGCAGAGGTTACCCCAGAGGGAGACCTCTACATAAGCGTGACCATGCCGAGCCTGGAGATAGGAACGGTTGGAGGGGGTACAAGGGTTCCAACACAGAGGGAAGCTTTGAGCATTATGGGCGTTGCCGGCGGGGGAGAACCAGCTGGAAGCAACGCCAGGAAGTTCGCGGAGATAGTTGCCGGCGCAGTTCTGGCCGGAGAGCTTTCACTCCTGGCTGCAATAGCCGCTAAACACCTCGCGAAGG
>WAPO01000059.1 GCA_015520705.1 Thermococcus sp.
AGCTCCTCAAGGCCGTCGAGGAGCTTCCTCTTTTCCATAACCTCCTTCAGTCCTGTGAGGGCTTTCAGTATTTCCGGGGCGACGCTTCTTCTCCCCGTTAGCTCCCCGATTCGGGCGAGGGCCTCCAGCGTTTCGCGCTTCTCCCAGAGGGGCATGATATAGAGTTCAGGGACTATCTGGGCCGGCGTGAGCTCGACGCTGATACCGTAGCCGAGTGTGCTGAGAACCAGCGGATAGCCTTCAGAATCCTCAATGCCTGTGGAGACCTCGCAGAGGCCGAGCTCTTCGGCCCTCTCCAGCTCGCTTTCATCGACTATGAGGATTCTGTCGTGGAGGTAGTCGCGGCGGAACTTTACGGGCTTCACCCGGGAGAGGTATTCTCTGAGCTCGGGCCGGATTTCACTCAAGCTCTCCCGGAGGTATCGCTGCCTGCGCAGGATTTCCTCCGGCTCAGAAACAGGCGCAAAGCGGTCGAGAATTGCGGAACTCCCAGAAAGGACTAACCTCCTCTTTATCTCCTCCCTTATCGAACGGTAGATTGCTCTGGCTTCGGGGTTGAGTTTGAGGTTCATCATTTAAAGGAGGAGGGATGTGCTAAAAAACTTACCTGCCTGAAGAAAAAGCAACCAACGATGAACTTTTAAAACTTCAATGGAAATAGATTTAGGTGATAGGATTGGTTGGAATCGATGAAAGACTCCTTCATGATTATCTTGATGATCTTAAGGTTCTCGCATCTGTTAATGAGGAGTTGAGTCCGGGGGATATATCCGAGGTTTCTAAAAAACTCAAGACCTCAAACGCAAGAAGATATCTGGAAAATCTCCCTATATCCAAGCCTGAGATCCTGCTCTCAGAGTTCCTTTTTAAGCCTATTCTTGAGCTTTTGAGTGTCCCTTGGAGCCCGGAGATAAAATTGGATAACCGAGGATGGGTGGATTATATAGTGAGGAGTGGCATAACCAACCCGGTGGCCATTGAGCTCAAGGCTCTCCATAAAATCAATGGAAAACGAGTATCTTTGGAGCATATATTCAATGAAATGAAAGCAGAGTTCCAAAGAAAAGGCACCAATCAGATAATCAGGTATCTCAGAGCCTCAGATGGTGTGGATTATGTGATTCTGACTAATCTGGATGACGTGTATTATTTCAACAGGGATGCCGTTTTTGAATTTGCCCCGTTCTGTCGAGAAAAATTTGAAGATCTAATAAAGGATATTCTGACAGTTCAAGACCTCTGGGAAATTGTGCGCAGAAAAGAGGATAGGATCCCCCGGCATGATTTGGATAGAAAGTTCTTTGAAGACCTCAGCGGATGGTATTTTATTCTGAGTAAGGAGGGCCTTGAGTGGAGAACACACCATCCCGGGGATGTAATAGTCCACCTGCTCAATAAATTCATCTTTGTAAAAACTCTTGAGGACTATGGACTGGTTCCGTTTAGATTCATTCAGGACACCTATGAGGAAGCAGAACGAAAGTGGAGCCCGAAGGGAAAGAGAAAAACATTGGAGTACTTTTTTAACGAAATCGATGGATGGTTTTACCTCTACTACGATACCGAGCTCTTCAGGGAGTCCATAATTAATGCTCTGAAAAATGATGAAGATGTCATGAGAAAGCTGGATACCCGGCTAAAGCTTATTTTGGGACTTGAGGGATGGAGCAAGGCATTTCGGCGAGGATTGTTATATTACAACTTCAGGCAGATAGATGAAGATATATTTGGAAAGGCCTACGAAACATTTTTGGCTGAGAGAAGAAAGCAACAGGGGATATATTACACACCAAAAGAAATAACCCAGTACATGGCCAAAAGGCTCGTTGATGAGCTGTTTGAACCTGTGAAGACTGCATTATTAAAGCTTCTTGGCTCATCAGAGTTCGATGAGAATAGAGCGTGGGAGCTTGTAAAAAGGCTGGAGGGGATAGCAATAATAGATCCAGCATGCGGCTCCGGCTCTTTCCTTATCAAGGTTCTCCGTGAGATATACCGCGTTTACGACGAGATAGACGCCAAAACAAGATGGGCAACAGACATGAGCAACATCCTGAGCGAGCCCGAAGACATAAGGAAGCGCAAGGATGTGATAAGAAAAATAAGAGAGTTCCTCGGCTTCGAGAGGAACAGCCACAGGAGAAAGCTCCTGTCTCTCATAATCCTGCGCCACATCTACGGCGTTGACCTCGACGAGAGAGCTATTGATGTTGCCAAGGTGAACCTGTGGAAGGAGGCTGTAAAGCTCAGCCCTAAAGACTTCCGCTACACCAACCTAAAGGACAGTGGACATATTCTGCCCGACCTTGAGATGAACCTAATAAACGGAAATTCCATCGTCTCGCTCCCGGACGACAAAGTAGTTGAACTTATGAGTGAATTTAAGGACGAGATAAAGGCCCTCTGGGAGAGGAGAAAGACCTATTTGAGAGACCCGCTGAATCCAGAAGCCCTTGAAGGAATAGGGAATATAAAGGCAAAGATAAGGAAGAGGCTCATCGAGAGGATGAAAGAGAAAGGGTGGGACTTTGAAAAGCCCCTATTCTATCCCCTTGAATTCTTCTTCCTCTACTTCGACGAGGATGGAAACCCTCTGCCCGAAGAAGAGAGGGGCTTCCACGGGGTCATCGGCAACCCGCCGTGGGAGAACATAAAACCCCAGTCGAAGGAATTCGCGGCCATGCACCCGGAGATATTCGGCGAGGTTAGTAAGTTCAGCATCGAGGGACCGAAGTTCAAGAAGCTCTTCAAGGAGAAGCTGAAGGATAAGAACGTTAAAAAGCTCTGGGAGGAGTACGAGGAGGGCATAAGGAAACTTTCCGAGTTCATAAGGTCGAGGTACCGGCTCTACGGCAAGGGAGACCTCTCCTATCAGAAAATCTTCCTCGACAGGGCCATGGAGCTCTCCAGAGGAGCCGTGAACCTGCTCATCCCCTCGAACTTCCACACCGATGAAGGCGCGATGCCCCTGAGGAAGGAAATTTTCGAGAACCACTGCCTCAGGGAGCTGATTTCCTTCGAGAACCGCGGAAACGGGTGGTTTAAGGACGTTGACTCCCGCTTCAAGTTCGACATAGTCTTCTTCATCAGGGATAAGTGCGATAAGCCCTTCAGGGCTGCCTTCTACATCACCCGGAGGGACTACGAGGAGTGGCTCGCTGAAAACGGAGGAACCTTTGAGGACTTCATCGAGGGAATAACCTTCGACTATCCCGTCGAGCTGATTCCAAAGCTCTCCCCAGGTGTCTTAGGCGTCACCGAGTTCAGGCGTGGGGAGGACGTTAAGCTCGTCCAGAAGATACGCGGGGACTACAGGCTACTGAGGGAGCACGGCTGGGACATCAAGAGCGAGTTCCACATGACCAACGACAACGACCTCTTCAACACCTCCGGCAAGGGCCTCGTCCTCTACGAGGGCAAGATGATACACCAGTATGAGCCTTTCTTTAGCGGACCGAGGTACTGGGTTGAAGAGGAGAAAGGAAGGGAGAGGCTCCTGAGCAAGGAGCTGAGCAGAGTGAAGAAGTTCCTTAAGGCCGAGGGCGAAAAGCTTGGCCTGAGGGGGAAGGAGCTCAGGGCGTTCATAGACGAGAACTACGAGCTCGCGAGGGAGAACTTCGAGAAAGGAACGTTCAAGCTCGACTACGAGGAGCACAGGCTCGTTTACAGAAGAATTGCCCGTTCAACTGATGAGAGAACTTTAATCAGCACTATTCTTCCCAAAAACGTATTTGTGAGTGAATCGGCATATTACTTCAAGCCCTTCAGATACGCCATCAGGGACGGGAAGCTCGTCCAGAAGAGGATACCCTACTCCGAAACCCTCTACCTCATGGCGCTCCTCAACAGCTTTACCCTCGACTATTACATAAGGCAGAGGGTCTCGGCGAACCTCAACATGTTCTACATCTACGAACTCCCGATTCCAGAGCCTGAGCCGGAAATAAAGGCCAAGGTCGTCGAACTCGCTTTTAAGCTCCTCTACAGGAGGGGCCACTACGACGACATAGTCAAAGAGCTTGGAATTAAGACTAGAGAAATTACCGACGAAGGCGAGCGGAGGGAAATCAGGGCAGAGCTTGAGGCGATAATCGCGAGGGACGTCTTTGGACTGACAAGAGATGAGATGGAATACGTCCTTTCGACCTTCGTCTACGGCAACCCGGACAGGGAGCTGATGAGAAATATCCTTGATGCATACTAATCACAGCATAAACAGAGAAAAGGGAACGGAGAATCCACAGAACTACTCTTCCTTCACCTTCTCCACCACGTGTATGCCCTCAATTCGCGTCACGGGATACTGGCCCTTCTCGTCCTTTTCAACGGCCTTGACCATGTCCCACACCGTCAGCAGGGCAACGCTAACACCTGTCAGCGCCTCCATCTCGACGCCCGTTTTGTAGGTCGCACGAACCTCGCAGGTCGCCTCGATGTAGTCCTCCCCAAACTCGAAGGTTATATCCACGCCCGTCAGCGGTATCGGATGGCAGAGCGGAATCAGCTCCGGTGTTTTCTTGACCGCGAGAATCCCGGCAATCTGAGCCGCGGCAATGACGTTTCCCTTCTTCGTCTTCCCGGTTTTAATAAGCTCTATGGTCTCTGGTCTGAGGTAAATCCGCCCCTTTGCTGTTGCTTTCCTGAAGATCTCCCTTTTGTGGCCCACCTCAACCATCTTAACGCCCTTCTCATCAACGTGGGTCAGATTTTTCATGGCTCTCCCCATGATATTTGAAACTGCAGAGTTTAAAACCCTCACCATAACCATAATTCTTTTAAGCTAAGGGTTGTTACCATCAACAGGTGTATAGCAATGTCCCAGGCCGCTATTAGAATAGAGAACCTCACCAAATTGTATGGCCGGGTAAGGGCTGTTGACTCTCTCAGCCTTGAAGTAGAAACAGGGGAAGTTTTTGGTTTCCTCGGGCCGAACGGTGCCGGAAAGACCACAACCATCCTCAGCATGCTTGGCCTTGTAATCCCGGATAAAGGAAGGGTGGAACTTTTGGGGTATGACATAACGAGAGAACCTATAAGGATTAAGGAGAGAGTTGGATATTTGCCCGAGAATGCAACAGTTTATGGTGAGCTCACAGCATGGAAGAATCTTGAGTTCTTTGCAAATTTTTATCGTATGTCAAACACAGAGAAGGAAAGACGCATAACCGAACTTCTAAAAATGGTTGGCCTCTGGGAGGTCAGGTATAGGAAAGCCAAAACTTTCTCCAAGGGTATGAAACAGCGCCTTTTGATAGCCCAGACATTCATAAATGACCCGGAACTTCTCATTCTTGATGAGCCAACGAGCGGTCTTGATCCCGAGGGCACACGTCTTGTTAAGGATTTAATACGAAAGGCAAAATCTGAAGGGAAAACCGTCTTCTTTTCTTCGCATATCCTGAGTGAAGTTGAAGAGTTGAGCGACAGGGTCGGGATAATCGTTGCTGGAAAACTCAGAGCTTCTGGAACAATCAGAGAAATAAAGAGGAAATTCATGGAGCTTGAAGGATATGAGATAGTGATTGAGACAAAGGAGCCCCTTCCTGAAATCGAACACACAGAGGCAATCCGCATCAAAAAACTTGCACCCAACAGGACCGTAATATTCACGCGCTCTGACATAAGGGAGGAGCTTTCCAGATACCTAACCTCCCGTGGCATTACGATACTCAGTCTTGAGATTAGAGAGCCAAGCCTTGAGGATATCTTTCTCAAAACAATATACCGGAGGGAGGAGGAATGAGGAGAGCCTTTCTTGTATTGATTGTGATGGGACTGTTAATTCCGGCTGCAGCTGCCCAGCCGTATGTTCTGGTGTTTCAGGGAAGAATGTCTACAGGTGAGAGCCTTAACATTAATGGATATACTCTAACCATAGTTCAGGCGGCAAATGGGACTCCGTATATCATGTTAAAGAATGGAAGCGAAACCTTGGAATTGAGACCTTTTACCTTCGGCACCAAAATTGAACAGGATGGCATTAAAATCCTCCTCGGAAGTTACACTGAACAGGGCGGCTTTGTAAGGGTATCTGTAAAGCCCGATTTTGTGACATCCCTGAAGCCCGAAATCGGCGCGGAAACAACCGTCAACGGAAGCACAGTCAAGGTGGTGGGAGTTAGCAACGGCAGTGTTAGTGTTTCAATAAATGGTGTGGTGAAAACCCTTGTGGTAAACGGCAGCACGGTCGTTGATCTGATTGCGGTTGAATACACGGGAAGGGCTATCAATATCTACAGAGCCCGTCCGGTTTCTCAAACTAAAATGGCCCGTTACTCGGTCTTCTATCCCTACCAGAAAATTAAAACATCCGGTCCGGTGGATGTTCCTATAACAATAACCAGCAATTCCAATTCAAAGATTGAGCTTGAGTTGAAGGTGCTGAATCTTCCTGAGGGCTGGAGCGCCACATTTATCTACAGCGGAGTGCAGGTTGAGAATATAGACGTGCCTCCAAAGGGCTCCGTAACTCTAACCCTCCACATTGAACCTGCAGGAAGCGGAACTGTGCTGTTTTCCATAGGGAATTTCATAGGGAAGATGGAGATAGAAAATGCTGGACTGAAGGTTTCCATACCCTATTTTACCATCGAAGCTGAAGCCGGCGAGAACATAACTGTCCCCATAACACTCACAGGCACCGGGAGGGCGGATTTCCAGCCAAAGGAAGTGCCGGAGGGATGGGAGATATACCTGACCAATGGACAGTATAGACTCAGAAGCTTTGAAGTCAGAGACTCATTTACCGGAACGCTCATAGTTGCCATTCCCCGGAACGCAACCCTCGGGGATCACGAACTCACCTTCACAATAAACGGCCGGCAGTATAGGCTGGGGATACACATATACAAGACCTATCTGGGGCTTCCGGCAAGGCTCACCGTGAGGCTAACCGACCAGCTGGGCAATCCCCTAAAGGGATGGGTTGCAGTGGGAGACAAAAACCTTACAACATCCCCTTCAGGAAGCGTTAGCATAGAGCTACCGGCGGGTGAGTATAACCTAACTGCAGGTGCTCAGGGCGCCCTCCCAGAAAGGGAGAGGGTAAAACTCGAAGATGGAGAGGAAAAAAGCATTAAGATAACCCTCACCAAAGCCCCGTATTATTTCAGTGCGGAACTTCAGAGGGATGTCCTTACAGTGCAGGCCGGCGCCACCACAGGCACGGAGATAACTGTAACCAATCTCGGGTCAAATGAGGACGAATACAGGGTCACAGTTGAGGGTCTTCCAAATGGCTGGAGTTATACCCTCAGCCAGGATATGCAGGGGACAACTCCAGTGGGAGTTCTGAAGGCCAATCCCGGTAAAAGCGTCAGTGCTTATTTGGTGATAATAGCGCCTTTCAACGTTGTATCAGAGGAAATCAATGCTAAAGTTGTCATATCCGGCAAGAACATGAAAATTGAGCGCACTTTAACAATTAAAGTTGAGAATCCTGCAAGTCTGAGACTCCGGACGAATTATCCCACTCTGAGCGTCAGGGCAGGTGGTTCCACAGCTACATCAATATGGGTCGACAGTATGGGGACAACCGTCACGAATGTAAAATTCAGTGTTCAGGCCCCAAGCGGCTGGGAGGTTGAAGTTATACCAGATACCATTCCCAGAATCGGCCCCATAAAAAGCGGCCCTGCAATAATCGAAGAAGGACCTCAGAAAGTCGAGCTGAGGATAAAGGTTCCGAAATCCGCTCCAGCAGGAACATACACAATCACCGTAACAGCGACAGGGGATCAGACAAAAGCCAGCACAGTGGTGACGGTGAGGGTAACCCGCAGCTCAAGTTCTGCATATCTCGGAATACTCCTCCTGCTGGCTGTTTTTGGCATTGTCATCTGGCTTATGAGGAGGGTGGGCAGAAGATGAATCCTGCCATGAACATAGCCCTTAAGGAGCTATACACCTCAGTAAAGAGCAAGAGGTTCATAGTTATGATGGCTTTCTATTTTTTGATTTTTGGCATTGCCGTTTACAGCACCAAGGACTATCTGATACAGATGGGTGTGCCAGCAGTTGAGAACAACGAGCTGTTCATGTGGGGTGTCAGTGGATATACATACATGACACCGTTTGCAATGCTCTTTATGATTAACATGACGATAATAACCATTATCGGCGCGGTTCTCGGTGCCGCACTCGGCGCTGATGCCATAAACAGGGAAGTTGAAACCGGAACGGCCAAAGTTCTCCTCGGTCATCCTATATACCGGGATGAGGTTATAAACGGGAAGTTCCTCGGGATGGGAATTCTGATAGTAATCGTCAATCTGCTGGTCTATGCAATGATAATAGCCGTAATGCTGATCTTCGGCATACCTCTCGATGGGGATTCCCTTATCAGGGGTTTTCTTGGAGTGGCAGTTACGATACTCTACACCCTCACCTTCCTGTCCATAGGTGTGTTTTTTTCAACACTATTCAAGAAGCCTGAAACCTCAATGCTTGCCGCAGTTGGACTGACCATATTCATGACCGTATTTTACGGGATTGTTGCAAGTATAATTGCATCAAAACTTGTCGGCCCTGCCCCTTCATGGGGCACGAGCTCCTATGAAGCATGGCAGGAAGCGAGAAAACTGTGGATGGCGAGGCTTCATCTCATAAATCCTGCACATCACTATGTTCAGATGGTTTCCTACATATTTGGGGGTGACAGATTTGTTAACTACTACATTCCTCTGGGAGATTCCTTTACCTATGGCTTCAACAACCTCGCAATACTTCTCGTGATGCTCTTCCTGCCCTTTGCGTTTGCATATGTCAGATTCATGACCAGGGATATAAGCTGATCACCCCTTTGCAACGCCTATCGGCCTCATTCTGGCGACTAACTTTGCAATTCCAGCATGATGAACGACGCTGACGACGTTATCAACGTTCTTGTATGCTCCCGGCGCCTCCTCGGCCACCACCCTGAGAGATGCGGCTCTAACGTAGATTCCCCTCTGGGCGAGTTCGTTCCTGAGCCTGTCGCCGCGGTACCGCCTCGTCGCCGCGTGCCTGCTCATAAGCCTGCCCGCACCGTGGCATGTCGAACCAAAAGCTTCTCTCATTGAGCCCTCTGTTCCAGCAAGGACGTAGCTGGCGGTTCCCATGGAACCCGGAATCAAGACGGGCTGGCCGACATCGCGGTAGGCCCTCGGAACGTCCGGATGTCCGCGCGGGAATGCTCTCGTTGCTCCTTTCCTGTGCACAACGACCTTGACCTTCCTCCCATCAACCTCATGCTCCTCAAGCTTCGCTATGTTGTGGGCGACGTCATAGACGATGCTCATTTCCATATCTTCCGCCTTGCGCTTGAAGACCTCCTCAAAGCTCTCCCTTACCCAGTGGACTATCATCTGTCTGTTTGCCCAGGCGAAGTTTGCGGCCGCTTTCATAGCGGAGAAATAGCGCTGCCCCTCCTCGCTCTGGAAGGGGACGCTCACCAGCTCCCTATCCGGCCACGGGACGTGATACTTCTTAACCGCCTTCTCCATTATCCTGAGGTAGTCGCTGGCAACCTGATGGCCAAGACCCCTGCTCCCGGTGTGCTCCATGACAACGACCTGCCCCTCAAAGAGCCCGTAAGCTCTGGCAACTTCCTCATCGTAGATTCTGTCAACGACCTGAACCTCAAGGAAGTGGTTTCCTGAGCCAAGGGAGCCGAGCTGCGGCGCTCCTCTCTGCTTCGCCTTCTGGCTGACCGCGTTCGGGTCGGCACCCTCCATCCTTCCGCCCTCTTCGAGGTGCTCAAGGTCCTCTTTCCAGCCGTAGCCGTTTTCAACAGCCCACCTTGCACCGTCGGCAAGAACGTCGTCGAGCTGGCTCCAGTGGAGCCTCACGCGCCCCTTACTTCCCAGACCAGAAGGAACGTTCTTGAAGAGTGTATCGACGAGTTCTTTGATGCGCGGTCTTACCTCCTTCTCGGTGAGGTTTGTTCTGATTAGTCTTACCCCGCAGTTGTGGACAACCACTCCGTTGGCTATGAAGTTGTGGGCCTCGTGGTAGACGCCGACGTCGTAGAACCTGTCGTAGGATGGCCTGACCCTCTCGACCTTTACGATCCTCTCGGCGACAAAGCCGCCTTCGTAGCCCCTCTCCCTTGCGAACTCCTCAAAGGCCGGGAAGTCCTTCGGAACCCTCGGTTCTCTGTAACCCTCGTAGATACTCCTCTCGACGAAGCGCCTGTTGACAACGTCCTTAACAGCCTCGTGGGCTTCCTTTACACTTCCCGTTCTGTCATAGATTTTCCTCGCTTTTTCAATCGCCATCCTGCGCTCTTCCCTAACGCGCTCCTTGAGGTTAAGGTAGGCAGCAGCGATTAAACTTTTGGCCTTCTTCTCCGGGTCGTACTCGTAGTTTATCCTCTCGACGAAGGCTCTAACGCTTTCCTCGCCTACTATCGAAAGCCTGTAAGTGACTCCCTTCTTTGACTTGACCTCGTAGAGGGTCGTCTTTATGCCGAACTCCGCTAGGAGCTTTGCAATATCACCGAGGAACTCGATGAGGTTTTTAGTGAACTTCTCATTCTTTGACTGAGTGAGGTTTATCGGGAGAGGTGTGTTGCACTTAAACTCGACTATGCTTCCGTCAGCGGCAAAGAATCCGGCCAAAAAGTTCCTCTTGATCCAGAGGGGAGCTTCCATTATCCATTTTGGAACACGGTAGGCCTTATCGGTCTTCTTTCCCCTCGGTAGGCCAAGCCTCTCAAGGAGGAGTGCAAAGCTTCTTGAAGCCACCCTGAGCTCCGCGGAAACGCTCTTACCCTCGTAGTGACCGCTCGTCGTTTCGATACGGTAGTCCCTTTCACGGACGTAGATGTTGGCGCTTATTCCGAGCTTTTCAAGGTCTTTCTTCAGCTCTCTGAGTGTTTCTTCCTTCCCGTAGAATGCCAGCGTTATTCTGCCACTCATCTCGCCAAGGTGCGCATCACCGAGAGCGAAGCCTAGGATTCTCGCTATCGTTCCGATTTCTGGATTTTCCCAGCGAAGCGGGATCAGGTTCTTCTCACGGAGGAAGCTCAATACCTGAGGGTCTTCATCCT
>WAPO01000060.1 GCA_015520705.1 Thermococcus sp.
ATATTGTAAACGAGGAGCCGGGAAAACCTCTAATAAAAAATCCTTACAGAATGGCACTGGCATTGTTCCCGGGTTATATTGCATTCTCCTCGGCGCTGAGGCTCTATGACCTTATTGAATATGAACCGTTCACGATATTCGTGGCAACACCAAGGAAGTCGGGTGAAAAAGAAATTGGGGAGTACACCATAAAAGCCCTCGCCTTGGGTGAGAAAGCAGTGGGGATGACCATCAAGAACCGGGTCTATACATCCACACTGGCCAAGACTTTCTTTGACTGCTTTTACAAACCAGGCTACTGCGGGGGCTATTCCGAGGTAACGAAGGCACTTTATGAGGCCGAGAAAATAGATTGGGACGAGTTCTTGAGCTACTTTAAACGCTTTGCAAGCAATTCTCTCTGCCAGAGGACGGGCTACATCCTGGAGCTCGCGAGAAACCTCGGCGTTGAGGTCCCGGAGGACGTCATTGAGTACATGAGGAGCAGGGTTAAAACGTGGACAAAGCTTGTCCCGACTCTCCCCTCAAGGGGAAAGGGTGTTAGAGGGTGGAAGCTAATTGACAACCTCGGGAAGGGAAAGATTTTGGGGTGGGCCCATGGATGAGAGGATTCTAAGATACACGGCCGCTAGAACCGGACTGGGCCTGAACTACATTGATAAAGAGGAGAAGATTTCGCTCCTTCTAAGTCAGCTGTGGGGGATTTTTGGTGAGAAGGCAATTCTAAAAGGAGGAACTGCACTCAACAGGGTGTATTTAGCTAAGATTGGAGCGGCGAGATTTTCAGAGGGTATAGATATCGATTACTTCAACGGCAACGTCGAGACCTCAGCTAAAGAAATAATTGACGGAATGAAGAAAATTAAAGACTTCAATGTGAAAGGACCAAGGATTCTCCACAGGACGTTCCGCTTTGACTGCTATTACATCAACACACTCGGCAACAGGGATAGAGTGAAGGTGGAGTTTTACCTCAGCAGACCGCCATACGTTGAAGCAGAGGTTGAGCTGGTGAAGTCGCCGTTCATTGACAGCTATCCCACAATGTTTAGAGTTTATTCCTTAGAAGATCTTCTCGCAAAGAAGATCGTTGCTTTATACAACCGCATGGAGGGTAAGGACGTCTATGATGTTTTTCATGCCCTCAACATGGAGTTTGAGATGGAGAAATTCCTGAAAGCCCTAGATCTTAACACAAAGTTTTACCGCATCGAGGGGGATTTCTGGGGCGAGTTAATCAGTAGGTTAAGTCAGGCAAAGAAAAATGTCCGTCAGATAAGCAATTCAGCAAACCACTTTATCCCCAAGGCGTTACGTCCAAACTGGCAGGAGCTCATTGAAAGCCTGCGCTTTAGGATAGAAGAACTTTTTAAATGATAGCTTTTAAGGCAAAAGAGGGAAGTGAGCCTTCATGAGCGAAGCAAGCCAGGCAGTGCAGAAGAGTGCTAAGAGGATATGGATTAACAAACCAGAAACTTATTGAGCAGTATACACAACGGAGAGGGGAGATAAACATCAAAATTTTCACCTGCTCCCATGTGAAGCCCGTCCGATGATAAGAGGGGGCGGATGAGCGGGTGCGTCTTGGTTTTTATTTTAACTCTTTTTGCCCCCCGATATTTTAGGCTCATACTTCAATTTCATCAAGAATCCCAGCTATAGCTTTCATCAGAGAATTAAAGAAGCCAAGGAAATCTTCGTCTGGCATAATATTTAGGAGGCGCAGTTCATACTCGTCTAAAACTCTATCGGCGTTTATATCAAATGCAGCCTTGTTTCTTCTAAAATTCTCCAAATACTTCTCATACCGCAAAGCTGGAATGGTTTTCTCGATAACTGCATTCCTGTAATCGGAAACCTTTAAGCCGTGCTTGTACAGAAGGTAAAGGTCGTAGAAGTCCCTCAGTTTCTGAACTTTTCGGGTCAAAATGGCCCTAACTTTCTCAGCTAAAATTTCTCTCAGATCATAAGCGAGAACCCCGACCTCAGAATAGTCCTCAATGAAATCATAAAAATACAGCCTATCATTATCCAACAATGGAACTCCGCTCAAAAGGGTTTTTGCCGTGAGCCTCGTCGGCTCGAAGAGAACGTTTTCAACCAGATTGACCTGAACCTTTATCAAACCGCCGGGATAATACAGTTTGTACGTCACCATTCTTGAGCCGCTCCCAAACTCGATGTAGTGTCTATCCTGCAGTTCGGCATTGAACTCAAGACCGACGTAGCCGGCAATAGATTCAATTAGATTGCCTACCACTTGTGCTTCTTTGACGAGGGCTTTCCTCCCCCTTCTCTTTGAGAGCCCTTTCCACTTCTCCTGATTCTTGAAGGTGAAGTCCAGGTCAACGCTGAAGCGGTAGTAGCCAAAATAGCATTTGACCAGACAGGTCCCGCCCTTAAAGAGGTAATTCTCCGCGAAGTGTTCATCGGAATAAAGCCCCTTTAAAATTGTGTGCAGGACTATGTCCTTCTCAATCAGCTCTGGCTTCTTAATTCCACTCTTCTCAATTATTAGCTGAATGAACTCAGAGTAGTCCTTCATTCCCAAGCACCTTCCTTAGAGACACCGGATAATACGTGAGATATTCTCTGAGCCTTTCTTTATTTGCCGCATTCCAATACTCCACCACAACGTTTTCTGAGACGGGCTTGAGTTTTGGATTGTACCTCGAAAGGTAGAGAAAATCCAACAGAGTTTTTTCAACATCGGAATATTTTATCTCTCCTCTGTTGATAATGCCGAACTCCGTTAGACGGGGGTTGATTTTTATAAATTCAACGTCCTCTCCATAAATTTTCAAAGTTTTTGAGCGGTAAATCCTGTCATTTAGGATAAATATCTTGGCAAAGTACTCGTGAGTGAGGGCGTTTAATCTGAGGGCCGTGAACAGGCCATAGTACCATTTTACTCCCAGCTTATCCAATCCAAGCCCAATAATTTCCAGCAGTCTTAAAGCCTTTTTAAGCTTAAATTCCTCAACAGTCTTCACGTAATAGAGTCCCCGAAGAACCCTAACTACGTAGCCATATGATATGAGGTGATGGACTAGATAATCAACATCGATCCCAAACCTCTCGCATACCTTTTTCAGTTCTTCCTTCCTGATGACCTTCCCGCCGTACCTAGATAGAAGGAACCTTACTGCGATGTTCATGTCTTCAATTTGTGGAACAACAGTTAAAAAAGTTAACGGTTGTTCTACACTTTTTCAAGCTTCCCCCCTCACGGCGAGGGTCAGAAGTTGAAGCTTGTCATGATTAGAGGGAGAACCGCATGAACGATCTGCAGGAGATTGCGGGGGAGTTTACCGTTACTGGAACGGTAATTTCAGTATCTTTCTGGTTCTAAGCAGAGCCCGCCGAAGCGCTTATTGGCAAACCCCCCGAACCGGTTCGGGGTACCCATGTGGTCCAAGTCATATGTTCTTTATCATCAATATCAACAAAAGACTTTTAAACATTTGTTGATATCGTGGATTTGGTGGAGAGAGTGAAACCCCCAACTTCGAGGGAGAAGGTTTACACCCTGCTTTTTGATCACACCCCAATTTCAGTCCCCGAAATCTCAAGAATCACCGGGATGAACTACAAGTACGTCTTTCAGGTTGTCAGGACTCTAAGAAAGGAAAATTATCTGACGGTGGTGCCGGGCGGAA
>WAPO01000061.1 GCA_015520705.1 Thermococcus sp.
AAGAGTGAGGAGTTCAGGCTGAGCCTCGGCATGCTCGATGAAAATGACGTGTTCATAACAGGAAGCGAGAGGGAAAGCGGGATTCTCATAAGCCCTCCCCCTGGATACAGACTGCTCAAATACTTCAAAGATAACTACGGAGAAATCAGAGAAACGGATGTGGGCTACGCATCTTCCGCTGTTTCAGGAGGGCTGAGCGCTCTGGGAATCGGGAGCGCGGAGGTCTTTGAGGAGGAAGGCACCATTGAGATTTACATAAGGTCTTTTCTTCCCGGAAATACGGAGGTCTGGGGCGATCCGGTCTCCTCAGCTGTTCTTCTCGCCATCGCCGAGGCAACGGGGGAGCTGATCTCCGTGGAAGAGGCTCAAATGGTCAAGGACTACATCAGGATGAAGGCCAGAAGGCTCGGGAAGGTGGAAGAATGGCTATGAGGGAAAATATGATCATTTTTCTGGCGGTCTGGGTCGTTCTGGCCGCACTCCTAAGCCCCTCCCTGGGCATATTCCTGACAGTTGCGCTCATAGGAATCCTTATAGTTATGGAGATAGGGGAGTTCTACCTGTCCGGAGAGACAAAGGAGACGCTGAGGCTCTCAGCATACTTCCTTCTGCTCATATTCGCCTTCATCGTCGCCCAGAAGGTTTATGAAGTGATAAAAAAGTAGCTAAAGCAGCTCTCTAACTGTTTTTCTTACGGCTTTGAATTTTCAACCTTCATACGAAATATTTATATATCCTGCGAACAGTCAGCTTAATTAGATTTAATTAAACTTCATTAAAGCCGGAGGTGGTTTGGATGGGAGATGAGGAAAGAAAATACACAACGGTTTCAATTCCAAAGCCCCTGTACGAGAAGATTAAGGCAAGAATCGAGGGAACGGGCTTTACATCCGTTTCGGACTATGTTACCTACGTTTTGAGGGAGGTTCTGGCGAGCCTCGAAGAGGAGGAGAAGGAAGAGGTCTTCAGCGAAGAGGAAGAGGAGAAGGTCAAGGAGAGGCTGAGGGCACTCGGCTACCTCGACTGATTCTTTAACTTTTTTTAGGTGATGATCATGGTTTCCAAGCCGCACGGTGGGAAGCTGATCAGAAGGATAGCCGCTCCGAAGACGAGGGAGAGAATCCTGAGCGAACAGAGGGAGTACCCAAGGGCAGAAATCGACCACGGCAGGGCGATTGACCTTGAAAATATCGCTCACGGCGTCTATTCACCGCTGAAGGGCTTCCTGAACAGGGACGATTTTGAATCGGTTCTCAACCACATGCGCCTCAGCGATGACACTCCCTGGGCAATCCCCATAGTTCTCGATGTTAAAATGCCCAGCTTCGAAGAGGGGGATGCAATCCTTCTTTATCACGATGGTGTGCCCGTTGCGAGAATGCATGTCGAGGAGATTTACACCTACGATAAGAAGGAGTTTGCCCTGAAGGTGTTCAAAACAACTGACGCTGCCCATCCCGGGGTCAGCAGGCTCCAGTCGATGGGCGACTATCTCGTCGGCGGTGAAATCGAGCTCCTGAATGAGCTTCCAAACCCCTTCTCCAAATACACACTCAGGCCTGTCGAAACGAGGGTTCTCTTTAAGGAGCGCGGCTGGAGGACAATCGTCGCCTTCCAGACAAGGAACGTCCCCCATATGGGGCATGAATACGTGCAGAAGGCAGCGCTAACGTTCGTCGACGGCCTTTTCATCAACCCGGTTCTCGGAAGGAAGAAAAAAGGCGACTATAGAGATGAAGTAATCATCAAGGCCTATGAAACGCTCTTCGAGTACTACTATCCAAGGAATGCGGCAACTCTGGCGACGGTGCGCTACGAGATGCGCTATGCAGGGCCGAGGGAAGCGATACACCACGCGATAATGAGGAAAAACTTTGGGGCGACGCACTTCATAGTCGGAAGGGATCACGCGGGAGTTGGCGACTACTACGGACCCTACGAGGCTTGGGAGACCTTCGAGAACTTCCCGGACCTCGGAATAACGCCGATGTTTATCAGGGAGGCATTCTACTGCAGGAAATGCGGGGGGATGGTCAACGCAAAGATATGCCCGCACAGTGAGGAGTTCCACATCCACATAAGCGGCACGAAGCTCAGAAAGATGATAACAAGCGGTGAAAAGCCTCCGGAGTACATGATGCGGCCAGAGGTCTTTGAGGTGATAAGGAGCTTTGAAAAGCCCTTTGTGGAGTGAGAAAATGCTGCTGATCCACCACTGGGACACTGACGGTATAGCATCGGCCGCTTTGGTTGCCAAGGCTTTGGGCTTAGAGGACTTCACGAATTTGAGCCCTCCGATCGGAGAGTTCCGCTTTGATGGGCGTATTAGAAAAGCCATTGAAAAGGCCAATAAGATCTATGTCCTCGATCTGAACCTCCCCCACGAGGTTGAGAACCTGGAGAAGGAGGTTATCTTCATAGACCACCACATCCAGCCGAGGATCAGGAACCCGAAAGTCAGGCAGATAAATCCGGCGCTGGAGGGGAATGATGCTCCCTCGGCATCTTTCGTTGTTTCATCTTATTTTTCCCTCTGGAACGCCTGGAGCGCTCTGGGAGCAATAGGCGATATTGGAGACAGGGCATTTGAAATTCCGAAAGTCGGAGAGTTCCTGAAGAAGGAGGGCCTCACAGAGAAGGAAGCTTTAAGGCTGGTTCAGCTCATTGACTCAAACTACATCGTGATGGAAAGGGAGAGCGTGGAGAAGGCCGTTGAGATACTTTTAAGCTCGACCCTCAGGGAGCTTCTGGAGTATGAACCGTGGATTGAGAACGCTGAGGCGATAGAAAAGGCAATTCAGGACGCTTTTTCAAACGTAGAGCTAAAAGGTAATTTTGCGTTCATAGAGTTTACGAGCCCATTCAACATAATCTCGAAAATCGCGAGGAAAGCCGTCTGGGAAGCCGGCTATGAAGGGGCAATCGTGGTGAACAGGGACTTCCACGGGAAAGGCCAGATATACTTCAGAATCTCCTCAAACCTGAAAGAGAGGATAAATATGGGAGATATCATTAGCGCTCTTAAAAGCAGGGGCTTCAACGCGGGCGGAAAAAGTGAGGTTCTGGGCTGTGTTTGCGAAAGGGATAGAATAGGCGAAGCTTTGGAGATAATCAATGCCCATTTGAGGTGATTGAGATGGAGAACGTTAAGAAAGTCTTTGTTATCGGTCTGGATTCAGCTCCTCCTGAGCTGCTCTTTGATAAATTTCTTGATGATCTGCCGAACATAAAGAAGCTCCTGGAAAAATCAATTTACGGCCCGATGCAGAGCACGATTCCTGCCATTACCATTCCCGCATGGATGGTTATGGCCACGGGCAAAACACCCGGAGAGCTCGGCTTATACGGATTCAGACACAGGAAGAAGGGCACATACAACGACATCTGGATTGCTCACAGCTTGATGGTTAAGGAGAAGGCCGTTTGGCACTATATAGCTGAGAAGGGCAAAAAATCAATTTTGGTCGGTGTTCCACCGAGCTATCCGCCGAGGCCAATCAACGGCTACCTCGTGAGCTGTTTCATAACTCCAGATGCTTCCGTTGATTACACCTATCCAAAGGAGCTCAAAGGCGAGATTGAGCGCCTCGTTGGAGAGTACATCTTCGACGTGGTCTTCAGGAAGGAGAACAGGGATGAGGTTAAGGAGCAGCTCTGGGAGATGACGAAGAAGCGCTTCGAGGTTATCCGCTACCTGCTCCAGGAGAAGGAGTGGGACTACTTCCAGTTCGTTGATATAGGCCTCGACAGGGTGCACCACGCCTTCTGGAAGTACTTTGACGAGAACCACCACCTCTACCCCGGTGACGACAACCCCTACAAAAACGTCATTCCGGACTACTACAGGCTCCTCGATGAGGAGATAGGAAAAACATTGGAGCTCCTCGATCTGGATGAAACAGCCGTCATAATAGTTTCAGACCACGGAATAAAGGCCATGAAGGGAGCCTTTGCAATGAACCAGTGGCTGATTGAGGAAGGCCTTCTCAAAATCAAGAACCCAGAGATTCTCAGGGAAGGGAGACAGGTTAGATTCAACGAGCTTAAGGTCGACTGGAGCAGGACAATAGCATGGGCATGGGGGGGCTACTACTCAAGGGTTTTCCTCAACGTCAGGGGAAGGGAGCCCCAGGGGATCGTTGAGCCCGGGGACTATCACAGGGTCAGGGATGAGGTTGCCGAGCTCATAAAGAGCATCAGAGGGCCGAACGGTGAGAAGTGGAACACCAAAGTGTTCTATCCCGAGGAGATATATCCGGTGGCCAAAGGGGATA
>WAPO01000062.1 GCA_015520705.1 Thermococcus sp.
GTCTATCAGCGGTTCGAAGAAGGGCTTTCCCCTGTGCTCCTCGTAGTGCTTCTCAGCAAGCTCCCTCGTTATCCATATCATTTTCATTCCAACGATTTTAAGCCCTCTCTTTTCAAGGCGGGCTGTTATTTCCCCAATAAGTCCTCTAACGACGGCATCGGGCTTTAGAATAACCAGCGTTCTTTCGACCTTGTTCATCGGCAACACCGAGAATAGTTTGCCGCGGGGTTAATAGGTTTTTTGGAATGGAACCAAGAATCTCACGGAGAAACTGAAGGAAAAGAAAAGAAATCACCTTCTTCTCTTCGCTCTCTGAAGCCTTGCCTCCTGGAAGGCCTTTGTCCACTTGAGCTTCCTAGGATTCCTGCCCATGAAGTAGAGCTTTTCGCACTTCCCTGAGCAGAAAAACAGGACTCTGCCGTCGTTCCTGACATACATCTTTCCTGTTCCGGGCTCGAACTCCTTTCCGCAGTATGAACAGACGTTCCACCTTGCCATCTGCATCACCTTCTTGCCCTGATTTCTCTGGCCTCTCTCTCCGTTTCCCTGAGTATAACTATATCGCCGACCTTAACGGGCCCTTTAACGTTTCTCCTGATGACTCTGCCCTTGTCCCTTCCTTCAAGAACGCGCACCTTGACCTGTGTTACGCCGCCAGTGACTCCAGTCCTCGCGACGATTTCTATAACCTCAGCTGGGTATCCCTCATCTTCAGCCATTCCTCACACCTCTCGATGATTGTAAAAATCTCACCAGCTCCATTGAATTGAAAGTAAGTGAGAAGGAGCTCACTTCATGAGCTCCCTGACCTTCATGGCTATCTCCTCAACGAGCTCCCTGCCCTTGCCGGGCTCAAGGATGGCAACACTGGCCGATGGAACCTCAATACCGGCAGCAGCACCGAGCTCCTTCTTGCTTGGAACGTAAATGTAAGGTATCTCCTTCTCCTCACAGAGCGGTGGAAGGTGAGCAACTATCTCCTCGGGGTCAACATCCTCAGCTATGACCACAAGCTTGGCCTGACCCCTTTCAACGGCCTTCGTTGTCTCATTCGTTCCCTTCCTAATCCTTCCGGTGTCCCTCGCTATCTCAACAGCCTCAAGAGCTTTCTCAGCAAGCTCCCCTGGGACTTCAAACCTGACGTAACTTGGTTTTGCCATTTCACATCCCTCCGAAACCTCATCGTTCATCGAGTTTTGACGGGTTCAATTTCATCGGGACATTTAAAAGGCTTTCGTTGTTATTCCGCCTTTTCACTCCCGATAGCCCCTGTAGATTTCAAGGCTCCTCCTCGCCCGCCCTCTTATGGGTCTCCCCATGAGACGGACGATTTCATCCGCCCTCGCCTTGCCGTGCCTGAGCATCTTCCTCTCGGTCTTTATCTTTTCAATTTTGAAAGTGTATCCTCCGACTTCCAGAACCTCTCCGATTACAAACTCCTCATCCCTCGACACCTTGACCTTGAAGGACTGGGTTACGCCCTTCGGCAGGTATATCGAGATCCCTATGACCTTTGGATAGGTTAAGCTCTCTCCCCAGAGGGTTTTTATCTCTCCAATCTTCGCTCTCTCCACCCGCCTGTCCCCTTCAAGCTCGATGCCCGTAATCCTGACTTCGTCGTTTTCAATCTCCACAATGTCCCCTACGGCTATCTCTTCCCCTTCGGGAAGCTCCGCCTCGCTTTTAAAGCTTTTCTCGTGCTTGCTGATAATGAGGGGGACTTTAACAGGCTTTGGGAGGGTTACATGCCAGATGTTGCCGCACTCACTGCACTTCAGCGTTAGCTCCCTTCCCCTCTCCTTGATGATCTCAACATCCTCGCTCCCGCATTCCGGGCAGGTAAAATATTCCTCCATTTTCCTCACCATCCGGTGCTTTTCCCTGTGCCTTATAAAGCTACTGCCCCTTGAGCTGAATTCTGTAGCTTCTGCCTTCCCTTATCCGCTCTATAAGGCCTTTCTCCTCCATCTCCCTGAGAAGAATGCTCACCTTAGCCTTTGAAACCCCGAGACGCCTGACAAGTTCGCTCTGGAGAACCGGCCCCTCCTTAAGGATTTCAAGAACCCTTTCCTCATCGCTCTTCAGAATCTCTCTCTTTGTTTCTCTCCTCTCCCTGCGCTCCTTATAGAGAATCCCGCCGAAGAAACCGCCGGTAAATGCGGATATGAAGATAATCACCATCCAGATGGGAGACATCCTTCTGGGAGGCTGTATCTCTTCTGAGAATCCAACGATGAAGTAGAACTCATCACCTGCGCTCACCTGAATTTTTTTCCACTCTAAAATCATCCTGTTTGCTGAGCTCTCAACTTTGTTAGGGGAGGGGATTATGGGAGACAGAACCGCGTAGCCTCTGGGAACGAAGAGGCGGGCGTAAAAAACGCCAACAGGCTGATTAAAACGCACGTAATAGGCAAACTGCTGCTTTCCGTTTACCTCCTGAACCATGCCGCTTGTCAGGAAGCTGATTCTTATTTTAACCCTGTCATCCTTGTTCACCTCTGGGAAGCTAACATAGACAGCATTTACCCCGCCTGTTATCTTTTCGGCTGTCACGTTGCTGGCCAGCGTGTTCCCGTTGATTGAGACGATTGCATCGAGGTTCTCAACCGGATACTCCGTGTAGAACACATACCTGTTGAAGGGCTGGTTTGCCGTTAGAAGCACCTCTATCGTCTCCTTAACGGTGTTGTCACTGAGCAGATCAAAATACAGGGAATAGCTCTCTATGCTGTATTCCTCCTCGGTCTGGGAAGAGGCGAGGGGAAGTAGAGCAAGGAAAAGCACAAACACAAGGGCTATCCCAATTAGAGCTGGCTTCCCTCTTCGGGGCTTTTTATTTTTAACAGGGGACATACATCCATACACTCCCTGCAGTGGGTGCATCCGGCATAATCCACGACTATCTTCCGGCTTTTCGGGTTTATGCTGATGGCTCCCTCCGGGCACCTGCCCACGCACACGCCGCAGCCGACACATTCATACGCCCTCTTCACGAGATAATACGCCTGAATGGCCTCTTTTGGGTTTTCGGTGTATGCGGCTTCATCTGTAAATTTTACACTGCCGGCTTTTATGTAGTTTTCGCCTCTCTCGACCTCCCCCAAGATGGGAGCGACCTCACCGATGCGTTTCAGGTTTATACGCGTGTTGAACCTCACAGTGAAGACTCCGTTCTCTTCCTTCATGGAATATTGAACCGGCTCCCATGTTCTTTTCTCCGGGATTTCGATGTTGAGCTCTTTTGCAAGGGCTCTCTGTCCTTTGGTGAGCTTCTTCCAGCGCCAGAATCCATAATCTATCCACTCTTCCGGAAGGCTGAAACGCTTCCGCCAGCGTTCAAGCTCCGTCTCCCATCTGCCCCAGAGTTCAGGCTTCTCCTCCTTGAGGGTGTATATTTCCGCCAAAGAGGAGCTCGGACAGAGGAAGCAGCCTATCCTGTCGAGTCTCTCCTCATAGAGTGGATTGTATTTAAGCCCGCGGGAGAAGATATAAAGCCAGACCTCCAGCGCGTTCCAGTGGAATATCGGGGAAGCACCTATCTCGTTCGGCACCCACGGGTTCCTCCATACACGGGGCTGCTTGTAGCGGCTTATGCTCTCATACTTCCTCTGGCCGACGAACATCAGCACGCCCTCGGGATAGTGCTCCTTTATTGAGAGCGTTATCGGGCCGAGCTTTGTAACCTTGCAGCACCAGCGGTAGTCCCTCCCCGGCGGGGAGAATACATGCAGAGCTCTCCAGAATGCATCTCCCGCATCTGCCACGATAAACTCAATATTCCTTCCTTCAAGCTCTTTTTTAATCTCCTCAACATGCCTGAGCGTCTCAGGGAATTCTATGCCCGTGTTGTTGAAGAAAACAGAAAAGCCCTCTCCGAACTCCTCCAGAGCAAGACCGAGCACCGCCAGGCTGTCCTTCCCGCCGGAAAAGGCTATCGCTATCGGCCGGGCTATTTTTTCAGCGGTTTTCCTCATGAACCTGCGGGCCTCATCGACCCTCTCCTCAAGTGCGGAGTGATTTGCCTTCAGGACGTCCTTAATTCCTGCCTTTCTGCCTTCTCTGTAGTGCACTGCCTTCTGCTTTCTGGTTTTTATCCCTGTCCCCCTCTCCTTTTTCATCAGAGCATCGTAGTCCTTCTTGGCTATTCCTGTTGCCACTACCTCCCCCCGCGGGGATAAAACAAGGACATCGTCCCCCACCCGGATTGATGGCTCAGCTTCAAGAATTCCCACAGCAAGAACGTTCGATCCTTTCCTCACAGGTTCAACTGCTCCCTCATCTATGATAACCCACTTCCTCATGCTTCTGCCGAAGCGCCCCCACAGGGCGGTTGCGCCTTCGATTTTAAGGCCGGGCTTCCATCTTAACTCAAGGGGGTCAAAGCGGAGCCAGCCGAATATGTATCCATCCACCAGGATCTCATAGACATCGTCCTCTCCGGGGGTCTTGTTCAGCAGAACCACCTTGCCTTCAAGTATTTCACCCACATCGATACCATAGTGCCTTCTGAACTCCCTCTCGATGAAGCGGAGGTCGTTTTCGAAGGCAAACCTTACATCTGCCGGAGGGGTCAGATTGACCTTAAACACTCCCTCCTTCCCGTGAATGTCACATTTATCGCTGATTAGAGGAACGTTGCACCTCTCACACCAGTGTATATATGCCTTCCCAAGAAACACGGGTCTTCCCATAATCTCACCTAGGGAATGAAAGAAGGGGAGGGTTTATAACGCTTAGGCTTCAGCTCTACCTCTTTCTCTCTTCCATCTTTGCGGCAACCCATGCGAGTAGCAGGATAAAGAGGATTCCTCCGGCGAAGGAGCCTCCGAAGTAGAGTATTTTCTGTTTAAGCGTCAGAGTTCCTCCGATAACTGTTTCCGTGGAGTTCTGGGGAACCGGAACTTTGATGGTCTGGGTGATTACCTCCGGTTTGCATGTGGTATTCGTCGCGTTCTGAACTGCCGGTTTGCTTTCATTATGTGGAACAGCCGGGGCTGTTTCCTGAAGTCCTGAAACTGTTATGACGGTTGAGTTCTTGAATATCAGGTTTCCAGCACTCACAACACCCACAATCTCATATCTGCCTTCCTTTGACGGCACCAGAGAAAGCTTATACACCTTCGTTCCGTTGGGTATTATTGAGTCTCTGAGGTGCAGCCAGTTGCCATAGATGGTGAAGTTTTTCGCGATTACTCCGAACCCCTCCGGAACTGCCAGTGTAAGGTCAAAGGGAAGGTTAGAATTCCCCGAGTTTCTCACGGTAATGTTAACCGGAATCTCCTGCCCAACCTTGCCATCCCTGCTGTTTATGTGAACTGCGTAGCTGAAAACTGCTTTTGGAACCCTTACTCTTCTTATCTCAGAGGAGAATGATATGTCCTTCAGGTCATAGCATGAGAGTATATAGGGAGCATGGGCAAGAACCCTAATGCTCCCCACCGTTAAGTTGCCGCTGGAAATGGCCTTCAGCGTTATCGGAAATTCGACTTTTTCTCCTTTTTTGATTACGGGCATGTATTCCGGATATCCACTGAGAATTTCAAAATCTTTGGAGATGTTTGGAATTATCTCGACGTATTTCAAATCTGTCTTTCCTGTGTTCTTCAGAACGATTCTGGCCTTGAAGGGAATATATTCCTTGATATCCTGAGGAATTTCGAAGGAAACATTGAGGAACGCAACATCTTCAATCTTTGGAATTTTGCTCTCATCGAGCATGGCCACTATCCTTGCCTGCTTTTCGCTTTTCCCTTCCCTGATTGCTAGGGCTCCAAGGGACAGGCCATCATACGACAGCATATAGGTGAAGTTGCCGACGCTTACAAAGCCACTTCTCAAAGTTATCCCGCAGGAATTACGGATTGTGATGTATGCACGGTTTCCGTATATGTCTTCAATCCTCACAGTGTATGGACCGATTTTGGTTGTCTTCCCTTCAGCTATCCATCCATCAAAATACGGGAGAACCTGAACATTTATGTATGCACCCTTCAGCTTTGCCCTTATCCTGAGGTATTCGGAACCCACCAAGTCCATAACTTCAATCTTCAGTCCTTCAGTATCGAGGGTCTTTCCGACTTCGGTGAAATATTCTTTTCCATTGATGTTCAGCCTGATTATTGCAATTAGCTTGTCTCCATCCTTTGTGACGTTGTATCCTTCAAACGTAACATTCCATTCTCCAATTTTCTCTGTGTCTCCTCTGTAGAGATAACCGTCGAAGAGAAGGGGCATCGGTTTCATGGAAATCCTGAGGTTTCTGAAGCTCACAGTTTTTCCTTTGTATGCGATGTTCTCAGTGGTATTTTTGTAAGTTACCTGAAGAGTGGCCTGTTTCTCTGAAACTGAGTCCAGCATAATCCTGTATTCACCGAAGGAAATTGACTCTCCTTCAAGGAGGTAGGGAAAGTGAAGTTCCATATTTGAATATCCCTCACTGTTGATCATAATCCGATTGAGGGTCAGGTTAAGGTTGTTCAGGGCAACTGTGTGGCCAAGAGGAAGAACAAAGCCTTCATTAATTTCCCCCTTCAAATTCACGAGCAGCGATTGATCTCTCAGGGAAACGTCCTCAATCACTATCGTGTTTTTCCCTGCCGTTATCTCTCCCGGAATTTTGAACCAGCCGCTCAGGAGGGAACTCGCTCCGGCATACGGAAGAATCAGCATCAGAATAAAAATTCCGAACAAGACTTTCCTCATGTTAACACCCCCAGTAGAGGCCATACAACTCCAGCAAAACTCATCATCCTGCCCATGATCACCTGGCCTATGTAGAGGGCCAGCGCCGCTATCCATGTAAGGATTATGAAATGATAGATCGAAACCCCCATATGACCTCCATCGGCCAGCTTTATTGAGAATGAGGACAGAAATGCATGCAGCAGAAGGATCGCTGTTAATATGTAACCTGTTAGCTGAAGACCGCTTGAGGAGGGAACAAAGATTACATTCTGGAGAAATTCCCCGGGTATTTTTATGTCTGAGAAGAGATGGTTCATATAGATTGTTACCTGGAAAGCTGCGGCTACAGAGAATGCAAAAGCTCCTGTAATGCCGTAGATAACACCTTTAAAGCTTGATACATTCTGCTGTCTCTTTCTTCTCAGCCTGATAAGACGCTCAAAGTTCCTTGAGATAACCATACCTACATAATCCGGCTCCGCTCCAAGTTTTATGCTCTTCTTGAATATCTCGGAGAATATTCCTATGAGCCAGCTGCCTGTGTCTGAGGCAAAGTAATCCCAGGATTTGCTTTCATCGAGCCTCATTGCGATTCTTCTGTAAAGGTTTTTTATATCCTGGGTAAGGGTTCCAAAGTCATGGGAGCTTAGATATTTGAGGACGAGGTGAAGGGATGCACCGCTGGCGGCGAGTGATGAGCTTAGGCTCCTTATGAAAGCAGGAAAGTTCTCGTCTTTTATCATGATGCTATGCTCCTCCTTCTCTATGGCTTTACCCACGTATGCCAAAGGCGTCAGAATAAATGCAGCTCCCATAAGGAGTGGAAAATTGAAGCGGGGGCGTATGAGCATAATGTAAATTGAGGCAGTAATAAGCATGCCCGAAACCGATAGCAGTGCTGCTTTGATAATTTTGAACTTCCTCTCTGGACCCATAGCATTGCTGGACCATATTCTATCTTCGGGCATCCTGTGTTTTATAATGACCAGAATTCCAACTTCCGTTGAGAGGACGATTACGAACATAAAAACACTCATGCTCACAATATCCTGGCCCGTTATTATTGGCCCTATAATTATAAAGGTAACCATGAACACGACAGTGATTATCAGGGAAGAGTAAATCTCCTTAAAAACATCCAAGTCATAGAGGGCTGCTTCGTAGAAAGTTTCATAGTCATCCATAACGGTCTTCTGTTCCTGAAGGAGATAGTCCCTGAGCTCAACACCACTGTCAAGGGAATATGCGAGTCTCTCAAGAAAATCTGAGAAAACTTTGCTGGGTGTTCTCTTGGAGAGAAACCTTAGGGCCTCAGGCATACCCCTGTGCAGCTTGGCAACGAGATAGTATACTTTTTTCATGTCCCTGGATATTGGCTCTAGGAATTTCTCTGTGGAGAGATTCCACACAAGCTCATTCCTTCCTACATCGCTCGTTGAGAGGACGGCAAAATATGTGGCAAAATAGGGTATCCTCGAGTTTATTTTGACCTTTTTGCTGCTTGCAGTTGAATATGGATAGAGCATCGCGTATATCAAAGGTAGCACAGGGACGGCATAGAGAGCCATGATTATTGCCTTGGAGAGGGCTACAAACCTCTCCAGCATCAGTATCACTGTAAAGAGCACGATAGAGAGGGCTAAGCTGGGCAACATGACTTTCCTTAGGTATTCCCTTATCGTTAAATCCGACTGGACGAATATTCCAGCTTTTCCCTTTGGCACATTATCACCTCACAGTCTGAAGCTCAGTCCTTCGATGCCGCGCTCGTAGAAGTTCTTGATTTCCCTGTGGACGGCATGGTAATCCATAATCCCGAGTTCTATCATTCTTTTTATTATGCGCGCCCTGAGGAAGAGCTCGTTATATATGTCCTTTGGGTCTTCGTAGCCTGCCACCTCAGCTATCTTCCTCTCGAGTATGTAGGAGTTGTTCATTCCCCTGAATATGTGCCTGTCCGAGACAGGATCCCATTCAAAGACGTTCCTCGTGGCGACCCCGCCAAGCTCTTCGTAATAACCTTCAATTTCCACCACACTCACTACCCTTCTCAGAAATCTGCCCCTGACGTAAACGGCCTGCTGGAAGAGTGCTATATTGAGGTTGTCGATGAACGTAACAGGAACGTTGATAGGAGAACCGGTAAAACGCTGAATCATCTTTTTTATGTCTCCCGCGTGAAAAGTTGACATGACGGGATGCCCTGTCTGCATTGCTTGGAAGGCTATAGCACCCTCAGCGCCTCTAATTTCACCGACTATGATGTAGTTCGGTCTCGAACGCAGTGCTGCCTTCAGAAGATCAAAGAGTGTAACTCTCGACTCTTCTGGGCCTCTTTCTCTGGTTGTTAGTCTCTGCCATGTCTTATGAGGAACAATAACCTCAGGTGTGTCCTCAGCTGTATATACCTTCGCATCTGGCTTGATGAAAGGTATAATGGAATTTAGGGTCGTTGTTTTTCCGCTGGCTGTTTCTCCACACACAAAGATGCTCATTCCATACTCCAGCGCGAGCCACAGATAAGCAGCTATCTCGGCGGAGAATGTGTTCCAGTTGACGAGCTGGGTGACGCTGAGCGGTGTAGCTGAAAACTTTCTGATTGTGGCACTTGGCCCTTTTATGCTCACATCAGGGCTGTAGATGATGTTAATCCTCGATCCGTCGGGTAGTGTTCCATCAACAACAGGATTTTTATCACTGACAGGCCTGCCTATTCTCTCGCTCAGGTTTTTAAAGTAGTCTGCCAGTCTTATATTGTCCCCGAAGGTTATGTTGGTTGGTAGGGCCTCAAATATCTTGTGAATCAGGGAGATATAGTTCGCCCCTATTATATGTATATCCTCGATGTACGGGTCTCTCATGAGGGGCTCCAGCGGTCCTATTCCAACGATATCCCTTTTCAGAAGATATCTGAACTTTTCTGCTTCTTCTCTTGTTATCTGTATCCTGTTTCTGCTCAGAAAACCGCCGGAAAGCTTTCCCAGAGCTTCGTTGAAGAGATCATCAAGGAACAGCTCAAACTCCTCCTTATCCTCCGGAATTCTCTTGGTTGGTGCAATTTCAAGGAGTTTATCCTTTATGACCTCATATTTCTCCTCTTCCTGTTGATTTGCAATTCTCGGTTCTATAACTATATACTTCCTCTCCTCGTGTATATCTCCATATATATGTATGAAAATAGGATCCCCAACAGGATATATTATGTTCGGATACTTTATGTCCTTCATGCTCCTGCTGAGCTGGGGATAAAATTCCGGAAATTTGCCGGTCCTCTTGACAAATTCATTTACATACCTCTTTAAATGTGGATTCCGCTCCATTGCAACCTCAATGTTATCGCTGAACCTCTCGGCCATCTACACCACCGCGGCAATCTCAACTATAAACCCGACTTTCGGCTCAACCCTGAAGGGTATAATCTTCTGGAAAATCCCCATTGCGTTGTTGTATTTCACAATCGTGGCAGAGTTCTTCAGATCACCGCCAAATGTCTTCACATTCAACCTGACCAGCATGCTGGATATCTCCTCAAGTATTCGGAGGATATTTCCTTCAATATCCTGTGGATTTACTGTCATCATTATGACTTTGCCGAGGGAGCTCATCTTTTTTAGATGCATTGTGAGGAGTCTGAGCTCTTCCTCCTTCATTTCCTTCGGCAGTATTGAGGATATAGCATCTATTATTATGACCTCTCGTCCCCATATTCGAGACTCACCAAGAAATCGCGGCAGGAATTTCTCCCTTTCGGAAACACCTACCAGCAGGGGGTATAATGAGACAAAAAGCAGATTATGTTTGATTAGGTCTCTTATAACGCTGTATCCAAGGGATTCCATCTGATTTATGAATTCCGGAGTTGTATACTGACTCGAAACATAAGAGGCAGTATGCCCATTCCTCAGGAGCCCATAAAGAAGTCTCTGGGAGAGTATAGACTTACCCGTACCGCGGTCTCCCTCAATCAATATTATACTGCCCGAAGGGATTCCTCCTCCAAGCCTTCTGTGAAGCTCATCATTTGGAATCTGAATCCTGAGTAGGGCCTCCATGCTGCTCACCCTACCTTAAATATCAGGCTTTTCCGTTTCCCTGTCTGAATAACCACGGTTATCTTGTGATAGCCAGATGAGAGTGTTGTATTTACCTGAATCTCGCCCACGTCATAGGGATAGAGCTGATTTGATCCTGAATTATCTAAGTTTGTGAAAGTGAGATTTGCGGGAGGTATCATGTTGCCATCGATAAACACAACCACAGAGGTGTTATCAAAGACAAAGGGAACTTCCCCTATATTTTTGACATAGAATAAGTATGCTCCCCCGCTCACAGGGATGTTTTCAGGGTCATTTATAATCTCAAAGTTCACCCGGAGGTTATATGCAAAATCTCTCCCCCTTACGTTTATCCCGTTAGAAATATCCTGGGTCACCATATACAGCCCCCCGGCAACTATGCTCGCAATGATGAGTGATGCTATGAAGAGGACAAGCTCTGAGACCGCTGAACTCGCCATTACCAACCCTCCACCGGACAATACCATGCACTGAGGATAAGCTCGGGTTCTCCGACAGTTGTGTTTCCTGTCCATTCCCATTTGATTTTCAGACTGCACCCTGTTTCGGTACTCACGACAAGGGAGTGGATTGTGCTGTCTTTGGGGACGTTCTGGACAGTGAGCAGGATGACCTCTCCAGGAAGGAGATAAGTTTTGTTTTCTATTTCAACAGTTCCTGATGTAGTTACGAGATTCCCATCATAGATGAAACTCCACTTCCCAGGGGATAGCGTCGTTCCTCTGTTGGTTATGTTGAATGTCACATTGTACAGGGAAATTCCAGATATCGTTGAATAGTTGTAGAGTCCTGCCTCCAGCATGGAGGTCTTTGCTTTCAGGAAAGCGCTGTTGTAATCTGAGGTCGCTGTGCTAACCTGAGTGTAAGTGTTTTCCACCGCCACATAGAGCATTCCGGCGGAGACCAGAGCAGCAGTGAATAATATTGCAAATGCCACTGAAACACTGAAGCCCATAGGAATCCCCTAACAACGTTAAACACCATAAACCTCTTCCAGCACCCTGTTAATCACCTTTATTTCCCTTTCTATGGAATCCAGAACCTCACGGGTTATTCTGACACCCCTAAGCCTCTCAATGAAGAGCAGTGAAATTAGATGATCCTGAATAGTGAGCTTATCCTCCGGTCTCCAATTGGGTTCCCTGTGGTGGGGCTTTGTCCCGTTTGCATATTTTAACATGGTGTTTAACACATCCTCTGAAATCCACCCGATTTCATAGTAAAACTCAAGCACCTGCTCAAGATTCTGCATGCCTGCCCTGTCTATAAGGAAACCAAGCCATTTGAGTGCTATCAGAGTGGATGCCATATCCTGAGGAATCTTCTCCAGTCTGGCTTTACCGTTGGAACGAACCATCAATACCTCCTTAACATCACGGGGAATCTCAAATTCACCCTCTTTTCCCATATACTCCTCCCCTCCAGTCTCTTTAATCTCAGGGGTTTCCATCTCTTCAGCCGGCTCTGTTATCTCTCTTTCAGCTCTTTCATTTTCAGGGTTAATCTCCGTCCTTTTTTCGAGCAGTAAGCCCCGTATTTCCTCCAGATATTTCCCTATCTCTTCCACTCGTTTGTCAAGGTTAATGAGACGGCTAACCTGCCCTGAATAGGTCTGCACAACTCTCTCAGTGATTTTGTCCACCTGCCCCGGGGTCAGAATGTCTTTTTTGCTGAGGAGCTTTTCTCTTAGGTCCTCTATGAGGACATTCGGAACTTTCCCTTTCAGCTTCTTGAGCCTCTCATCAATTTCAATCTCTGTGATCATAACTCTCCCTCCTCAAGGACATCATATATCAGTTCATCAATGTTTATGCCATGGGTAGCTAGCAGTCTCAGATCAGACTTTATCTGTGTGAGCTCTGTCCTCAGCTCCTCAACCTGTTTGGCAAGGTTATGTATCTCATTTACGAGGGGGTTGTCCCTCTCCTGATCCTTGAATGGATTCACCTCCTGGGATACTACCTCATAGAGCATCATGACATCCTTTATTGTCTTATTCAGCTTGTCCATTTCCTCTCTTAACTCTTGAATCTGGGACTTCAGCGTGTCGATACTCACCTTTATCCTCGGGATATCATTTTCTATCTCGTTTATTCTCGTCATGACCTGAGTTAACAACTCATCCTCTTTTTTTGTCTCCTCTTCTCTCTCCTCTTCGGTGTTTTCCAGCTCATCCAGCTTGATTATTTCAACATTATCCTCTTTCTCGGCTCCTTCCTCCTTTTTCTTTTTGAATTTGTTCTTGAGGTATGAGAATGACATTCCTGTCCCCCCACGAAATTAAGAGGAAAAAGAAATTCTCAAAAAACCAAAGGATTCAAAATCACTGAAGCTCCACTATCTTGTCGTTGCTGCTAAGACCGTAAGCACTTGGTGTAACAACCTTGGAGTAGCCTGGGGCACCTTTCTCTGGAACAACTTTAATCGTTATCGGTGTTCTCGGTTCAACACCACCGAACACTGCAGTCAGGTTGACGGTCAGCAGAGCTATATCGCCGCTTGTTAGGGTTGGAATGCTTCCACTGAGGGAGTTGTCAGCATCCTGCACAATGAGGATACCGAAGTGACTGTCATTTACCTTACTGTTATTCCATGCGGCTAAGCTTGTATCGAACATGCTGCCAGTTAAATTGGCTATTGCATTACCATAAGCAAGGACAACCTGCTTGTTGCCGTCATCGAGGTAGACTTTTGTCTGATTCAGGTCAATCGGGCTACTGCCTGCCTGAAGAGAAACTTGGATGGTCATGAGGCTCATAGTATTCGCGCTTGAAGCGTAGCCTGTCACCGCGTCGATCTTTATACCCGTTGAAACCTCCTGTGTTGTCTGTCTACCTGTGGCCATTGCTCTCTGCTGCAGGTA
>WAPO01000063.1 GCA_015520705.1 Thermococcus sp.
CCCTTGAAAAGCTCAAAAAGCTGAAGGAGCTCTACGATATGGGTGTTATCTCTCAGGAAGAGTATGAGGAAAAGAGAAAGAAGCTCCTGGATCAGATTTGAGCTTTCCCTTTCACTCCAAATTCATTTCCAGTAGGACAGCGGTTTCCTCAAACCCCATGCTCCTGTAGAACTCCCTAGCCTTGAGGTTGCCGATTTCCGTGCTCACTTCGACCTCGACGCATCCCAGCTCCCTGCACAGCTCTACAGTGGCCTCTATCAGCTTTCTTCCTATTCCCTCTCCCCTGTGCTCTCCGGATACAACGAGCTCATCAATCAGCCCTGAAGGCGCGGAGTGGAGAATCGTCCTGCGGATGTTTAAGTGGAGAGCCCCCACTATTTTTCCGTTTAACTCTGCGACCAGCAGATGTGCATTTGGAGCCTTTAAAATTTCCCTGCAGTTCTCAAACACGGCATTTTCATCTATGCCCTCCCTGCTTTCGAGGGCCTCAATGAGCTCCACCATGAGGCTTTTGATTTCGTGCAGATCCGCTTCCCGGGCTTTTCTAATAATGAGGCCTCTCATTTTCTTACCTGAAAGGAGTTTCTTCACCTGCTTATAATAATTCTCATATACCTGAAAGGCCAATATTAAAGCATGAACGAGAGGCAGAAGAAAATCCTGATCTTCCTCTTCCTGCTGATCTTGGTGGGCCCCTTCGCCCTCCTGTGGCTGGCATTCACACTGAATAAGGAAGAACCCGAAGTCGAAACGGAGATAGTCGGTGTTGAAGAGGAAAAAGACGTGTTTGAGTGGAAAAGTATATGGGAGGAGCAGCTACCTCCTCCTGAAGGAGAGGATTACTAATACAAGGCTCAGAACGGCCAGCCCTCCGTAGAGCTGCCAGCGTTCATGCCCCTCCTGAGAATACGGTGTCCTTCTGAGGATCACCGTGCTGTTGCTCCTTCCATACAGTGTAACGTTTAGGGCCTCAAGCTCTCCCCATGCTGGGCCCCTGTAAAGTCTAACGCTGAACGTGGCCCATCTGGGGAGGCTGACGATCTGGAAGTAGTAGCCCGTCTTTGACCTGTAGAGGGGTATTGGCTCGGCAAGCTCCGGTATGTCGCCCTTAACCCAGAGCTGGCCCGTTGCGTTTACGTAGCTCCCGTTTACCACCAGCAGGGCCGGCATCTGCTCCCCGCTCAGATACCTTATCTTCATGGTGTTGCTCATCTTTCCATCGCTCTCGACGGTTACATTAACCCACGCCCCTTTCGCCCTGATTTTCGGCATCTCGAAGACTATCATCCCGTCGCTCCACTCTAAAATCCTGGCATCTCTTTTCTCCTCTCCACTCTTGATTATGACCCTTCCTCCCTTTCCAAAAGCGGCACCCCCGAGGATGATCCTGTCCTCCGGCTGGGCGAGGTATGGAGTGACCGAGCCTATAAGCGGCCTTTCCTGTTTTCCGGCGTAGGAGAACACCAGAATTCTATTCTCTGGAGCCTTCAAAGCGGCTCTGCCGTTTTTAACGCTCATCTCGACGCCGTAGAGCACGTCCCTATAAGTCCCATCGCTCCAGTTAAGGTCAAAATTCAGCTCTCTGGCCTCCCTTTTGTTCATGATGATAAGGGCCTTTTCATTCCCAAAGCTCCGCTCAAATGCCCATGTCGTGTAGGATTTGTATATGTCCCTGAAGCCCCCGTAGGCCAGAGCATTGCTCTCCTTTCTGAGTTCTGCTAAGGTCCTTATTATCCTTGCCGCCTCGGTGGTGTTGTTAAAGATCATCATCGGCCTGTTGTATGGGTCGCCTCTGCCCTCCCTGCTCACGAGATAGCTCTCGTCCCCGTAGTAAATAACGGGAATCCCGGGGAGGGTCATCAGAAGACCCAGCGCCATGTGATAGCCGTCTTTACTCCTGCTTTCGCTCAGGAATCTCGGAAGGTCGTGGTTGTCGAGGAAGTTTACGGCTTTGTTCGGATAAACGAAGTGGGAGTAGTATCTGTGGAGATAATCCGCCAGCTCCTCAAAGCTCCCTCCAAAGCCGAGCGTTGAAACTATTTTATTCCTTATGGGTATGCTGAGGAGGGGTGAGATGTTGGAGTATCTGTAGAAATCATACATGTCTGCATCTTCGCCATAGTCCAGCCTGTAGTACTCGCCGTATATGAGGAGGGGCTCCTCGCTGTAAGCATGTGCGTAAAAGTTCGTCAACCAGCCGAGATCCATGTGCTTCACGGCATCCATCCTAAAGCCGCAGGCACCGGCTTTTATGAAGAGGCTCAGGCTTTCCTTCAGATAGCTATCCACCCACGGGTTGAGCTGATTGAAATCCGCGAGCCCAAAGATGCTTTTGGATTTCATCTCCCAGCCGTAGTAGTTCTTCACCCTGCCGTTGTGGTGGTATATGAACTCCCTGCTCCCCGTGTATGGATTAACCGTGGCGTTCTTTTCATCTCTGAAGAAGTCGGTTATCTTGGTTCCGTTGTCGTATAGGGAACCGAACTCCCCACCATCCTCGGGGTTTGAATGGTTGGGGACAAAGCCCACGATTATGCACATGTTTCTCTTTCTCGCCTCCTCCACAAGGCGCTTAAAAGCTTTCCAGTCTCCGAAATGTTCCTCTATCCTTTTGTAGTCCCTTGTCCAGTAGCCGTGGTATGGGGTGGAAATGCCTGCCATGCGGTTTATATTGTCGTTTATGGGGGAGAGCCATATCATTGAAACGCCGAGGCTTTTGATGTAGTCGAGCTTTTCGGTTATGCCTTCGAGATCGCCGCCCCAGTAGAGGTAGTAGTTTCTGTGCGTGGGGTCATAGAAAGGCCTGTCATTGCTCTGATTTCCATCATAAAACCTGTCAACCATTATCTGGTATATGACTCCCTTCTCCGGAATCTGATACGCCAGAGCGCCCGGAGCAATGAGCACGAAGATAAAAAGCGCCGCCCATATTTTCCTCATTGTATCACCAAAAGTGATAGAAAAGGGAGAGTTATAATCTTTGTGCAGTTTCAGTATATTAATATTTCATCATGTCCTCAATAGGTATCTCCACGATGCTTCCGCATATGTCTTCATTGGCTGATTTAACAACTCTGACGATAGCGTTGTCGCATTTCCTATCCCATGTAAGGATCGTGGTGGAGATTTCTTCGAGCAGGGAGAAGGCGTCAGGAGTTTTCATTTCCATTGTTTCCCTGTTTATGAAGTAGAATGCAATCCGGCTAACATTTCCAACGAAGGTGGAAATGTTTCTAACGAGCCTTATAGCCTCGCTATGATCCGACATCAGGAAGACCTTGTGCATTCCGAGAACAGGGTTGAAGATATTATCCCTGCCTGCTCTCCACTTATCATATACCCTACCGTAGTATTTAAAGTCAAGTGTGTATCTGTCCAGCTCGATGGTGCTCACGATTTTCCCGATGCTCCGGTACCCTCCTATCTTCATCACCTTGGCTTCCTCGATTTCCTGTGTTGAAATACCCTTCAGCTTCAGCCTTGTGATAAACTCGATGAGTGTATCAGCGAGGTCATCAATGATGACCTCTACCCCTTTCCTGCTACAGTATCTCACCATGAAATAGAGGAGCAGTTCTGGAGAAGATGAGGGTTTGTATTCGATTAATACTGTCTCTCCCGGTCTTATCCCTGAAAAAATTTTTTCCAGCTGTTCCCGGCTCATGCCATCCCCCAATACAACTGGGATGGTTATGTATAAAAATATTATCCAATTTTCTTGGACAAACAGCCAGAATTATGATGCCATCTTTTGTGTAAAAACAGCTGGATGTTATAAAACTTTATCCTTTAGCTGAGAAGTTTTTCTGCAGGACATATCTCCAATAAATTTCTTCAAAAGCCTTCCTGCGACAGAGTTTCTTACATGCCCCAACAGCATTGGGAAAGGAAACCCTTTATATTTCCTTAGTGCTTATAGATGGATGTACCAAAAGAGGATTAAGCTTAAAGTTTGATGGTGTTGTGGTAACATGGATACCCGGAGGAAGGTGCTTGAGCATATCAAAAAAAATCCAGGGATAAGCTTCAGAAAACTCGCGGAGGAGCTCAACCTTGGCATCGGCGATCTCCAGTATCACCTCTATAAGCTGGAGAAGAGCGGGGAGGTATTTTCAAGAAAGATGGGTGGAAGGAGATACCTCTTCCCCAAGGATATGGAGGGGGAATACCAGAAAATGCTGATAGCCCTATCGACTGAAACGAGGCGTAAGATAATGCTGCTCCTTGCCGGAGGGGAAAAGAATCAGAGCGAGCTTGCAGAGGAACTCGGGTTAACACAAGCCACGGTAAACCACCATATGAAGGAACTGCTCAAGCTCGGGATTGTGAAAAGCAGGAAGGAGGGAAGACGGGTTATTTACTCGCTTAACTGTGATGTGGACACCATGATGAGGATTGTTAGGGAATACAGACCCAAAATATGGGAGAGATGGGCTGAACAGCTTGTGGATATGCTCGTGGAGCTTGGGGGTGTGAAAGATGCTTGAAAGTTTAAATCTGGTGCTTAGCATGGTAGTTCTTGCAATCTCAGTGCTCTTGGCATTCATCTCATGGGTGGCATATCGCAGGAGCCATCTGAAAAGCGCCCTGTATCTGCTCGTAGCTTTCCTGCTCTTCGCAATCAAAAAAGTTTGTGAGAGCTTTTATATCCTCACCTCAGTAGAGAGGGAAGCTCTAAATGTCACAGTGGCAGTGTTTGAAATCCTGATCCTCTCGGCCTTTTTCCTCGCCATAGTGAAGGAGCGCTAGCGCACTATCATCGTGGGTGGCTTGATGAGGCCAACGACCTCCTCCAGGAGGCTTCCAATCCTCGTTTTTCCGCTCTTTCCGTAGGCCCCCATGACAACGAGTGAATACTTGCCGCTGTTGGCCTCACTGAGAATCTTTTCCTTGGCGTTGCCCTCTGTTATTTTTATGGAGCAATTAACACCCCGTTCATGACAGAATTTCAGCATATCTGTCATGATTTCTTTGACACTCTTCTTCATTTCCTTCCAGACCTGCTCCTCAAACCTCTCCATCTCCTCAAGTTTGTCGCTCCTCATTGTCATGCTGAAGGCTATTGCCTTTGCCTCCTTTCTGTCGAGAACCGAAAAAAGGATAATCTTTGACTTCTCTTTTCTCGCCAGAGCAATGGCGTGGAGAGCTGCCTTCTGGCTCCATTTTGAACCGTCAACAAGCACGAGAATCCTCATATCCTACACCCCTATATACCTTATCCATAATATTCCTGCTCCCGCTCCCACGGTGAGAATCATGATTATCATTCCAACCTTCAAAAAGTCCATAAAACTTATTCTGATTTTCTCCCTCTCTGCAATTCCTATGACAACAACGTTTGCGGAAGCCCCTATTGCAGTGCCGTTGCCTCCTAGGCAGGCGCCCAAGCTTAAAGCCCACCATAGGGGATAGGTGTTGAAAAATGCCCCCATAGCTTTTATCAGGGGTATCATAGTGGCGGTGAGTGGTATGTTGTCAACAACGGCAGAAGAAAATGCTGAGAACCATGTTATCAGTATGAGCGCCTGTCCATTCGTGTGGACATAATCGACCATCTTTTCTGCAATGCTCTCGATAACTCCAGTTTGAACAAGGCCCCCAACCACGATGAAGAGACCCCCAAAGAAAAAGAGTGCAGGCCATTCAATCTTTTCAAAAACACCTTCAGGACTTTCTTTTGACCATACCAAGAGGATAGATGCTCCGAACATCGCAACCACTGCAGGCTCAATGTTCAGCCGGTCGTGGATAAAGAAGAGAATGACCACAATCATTATGACAGTTACAGATTTTTCAAAGAGAACCAGATCCTTTATGGCCCCCTTCTCATCCATCCTGCTGAGTATTGAGCCCAACTGCTCTTCTTTTTCCGGAGAAACTTTCAGCTCACTTCTGTAGAATAGATAGATGAAGACGAAGGAAAGTAGCAGGTCTATGAATGCTATGGGTGCCATGTTCATGAGGAAATCATTGAACGTGAGCCCTGCAGCAGAGCCTATCATGATGTTCGGGGGGTCGCCGATTAGAGTTGCTGTCCCACCTATGTTTGAAGCGAAGATCTCCGCGAGGAGGAAGGGCACGGGATCAAGCTCCATCAGCCTTGTCACGTAGAGCAGCATCGGCGTGAGGAGGAGAACGGTTGTAACATTATCAAGGAAGGAGCTAACCAGAGCGGTCACAAATGAAAACAGCAGCAGAATTTTTATAGGGCTCCCTCTGGCCATTTTCGCTGTTTTAATTGCTATGTATTCAAATAGCCCGCTTTTCCTTGCTGTGTTTACTATGATCATCATGCCCGTAAGGAGAAGCAGTGTATCAAGGTCAAGATAGTCAGGAACGTTCTCCCATGGGACAACGTTCAGGATTAAAAGCAGAGAAGCCCCCAGAAGGGCGGCGGCGGCTCTGTGAATCCTTTCGCTCATTATGAGTCCATAGGTAAATAGGAATATCACGATTGCTATGGCTGCTTGGTTCATATTTGAGCCCCCTAATACACGATCACTGGAATGGAAACATGCTGCACGATTTTCATTACAACTGGACTTATTGAAGTTGTTTTTGTTATTTCAGAACCATAGAGCTTTGGGATAACAAGGAGGTCTTTTTCCCTTGAAAGCCGTATAACATCTTCACTTTTATTCCCAAGAAGCATCCTTGTGCGTACTTTCAGACCTAATCTCTCAAGGGAGGGTGTGATGCTCTCCAAAAGAGCCCTTCCACTTTCTTCCTGTTTCAGCCGGAATTCCCTGCTAGCTTTTTCCCCGAGGGTTTGCCTTATTAATTCGCATGCATCTTCACTCATTATATAAACCACTGTAACCTCTGCATCTTCACAGGCAGAGAGGGCTTCATAAATCTCCTCAGGGACTTTTCTGGTGCTCCTGTCTACGGGCATGAGAATTGACTTTATAACGGGAAGCGAGAGCTCTTCTTTCGTCAGAAAAAACTCTTTGTAGTCTTTCAGAATTCTCTCGTATCTGGTGCCAGCAATATTCTTGAACTTCCTGCTGATTATAGTTGAGAAGATGCCCATTGCTATCCCTCGAAGATTGTAGTAGGATAAAGAGCTTTTAAAATTATCCACTGGATTAGAAAAATGAACCACAAGAGATTTATTAAGGGTGAAAAAAGAGGTTTCTTGGAGGTGAGAGAGGTGAAAAAACTGATAACTTTATTCCTTATGCTGCTCCTGCTCTCTCCGTTTGCAGCGGCACAGTGCCCAACCGCAGGACATACCGTTGTTCTGAAAGCACCTGCTGTTTCAAAGACCTCCACAGGAGAGCTGATCGGTGTTGCCACGGACTTCGTTATCACAGTGGCCCCGGGAAGCGGTCATGTCTATGTTGAAACATGGCCACTGGCCGAGGTTGACATGCAGGCCTCTGCAAGACTGGCAGCTGAAGTTGCTGGGAAGGTTTTGGGGGTTGATATGAGCAAATATGATGTGTTTATTCAGATAAAAGCTGACTCTCCCATAATAGGAGGCCCCTCAGCTGGAGGAACGATGACTGTGGGGATTATAGCCGCATTGAAAGGATGGAAGATTAACCCCGACGTGATGATGACCGGAATGATAAACCCTGACGGAACGATCGGGCCTGTGGGTGGGATACTTGAAAAGGCCTCAGCCGCCCACAGCGTTGGAGCAAAGCTCTTTCTGATTCCAGAAGGTCAGAGGATTCAGATGGTTCAGCAGACCCAGAAGAAGGAGATAGGAGGCATAATCCAGATAACCACCACGAGCAAGAGGGTGGATGTTGCCCAGTATGCAAAGGAGAGGTGGGGCCTTGAGGTCAAAGAGATAGGCGATATATATGATGCGGTGTTTTATTTCACGGGGCACAGGATAAAGAGGCCGCAGGTTCCGGAGAACATTAAAATAGACACCTCCTTCTTGAAGGAAGACGCGGAGAAGGACTACAAAAACACAACGGCATACTATGAAAAAGTCGAGAAGGAGCTCAAGGACAGCAGCGTCAGCTATGACACATACACCACCCTTCAGGCCGCTCTCAATGATGCGAAGTCAATTCTGAATGAATCAAAGACAAGCCTCGACCAGGGAATGTACTACACAACGCTGAGCAAGGATTTTCAGGCTAGGATTGCCATAAGGCACGTGCAGTGGCTTCTGAGTGTTAATCAGGGTGGAAATTTAGAAAAGCTACTCAATCAGGTGGATTCTGAGATTAAAACTGATGAGGCTTTTATTTCAAATCTGACTATAAAAGGCACAACCATGCTGCAGGCGATAGCAGCAGCTGAGGAGAGGATAGAGGAGGCTAAGAGCCTGCTCAAGGATGCCCGGAAATACTACTATCAGAACGATTACTGGGACGCTGTCAGTAACGCCGCATTTGCATATGAGAGGGCAAAAACCGCGGTTTTCTGGGCAAAGCTCGGTGAAAGATATGCTGTTGGCAGTGAAATAAGCAGGGAAGTCATTAAAGACACGGCAAGGGAGTATATAGACAACACGAAGCTCGTCGTTACCTACATCGAGTCAATGTTTGGAAACATACTCGGTAATGATCTGCTGAACAAGCTGGACAATGCTGAGCAGTACTATGAAGATGGCAAGTATTCAGCTGCTCTCTTTACCGCTATGGAGGCAAGGATAAGGTCGGAGGTTATTCTTGACACGATAGGCATAGACAACAGAACCATACTCCAAGACAAACTCCAGAGGATGAAGGACTCTGCAAAGGTGGCCATAGCGATGGCACAGGCCCAGGGAGTTTATCCTGTTCTGGCAATTGCATACTACGAGTTCGCAGAGAGCTATGAGAAAAAAGGCGACCTACAAGACCTTGAAACTGCCATGATATTCTATCAGTACGCAAGGGAAACGGCTACAATGTTCCTGACAAAAGTAAATAAACCGATTATTGAGAATATAACCAGCTCGGTTCCCCAGATCACAATTCCACAGGATAAGAACAGCACGACGTCATCAGCAAAAACAACAAATATAACAACCACCTCCACAACATCCAAACAGTCCAGTTCGATATGCGGACCGGCTTTGATAGTGGCCCTTGCAATTATTCCGCTGCTCTTCAGGAGGCGTTAATCCTCCTTGATTTTTAACTTTTAAGTTCTGTTCTGACGTCCTCATCCAGCAGGACAAAGAGCAGGAGCGCCGAGATGATGGCCAGGGTGATGGCAGGCATTGAAAGGCCCAGCATAATCCAGAGAAGGCCGAAGAGAAAATCAAGCAGAGCTATGTAGGGTGAAAGCGATATTACTGTTTCGTATCCCTTTTTTATCCCCACAGCAAACCCGATGTGGAATATGCTGATTAGGGTGAAGCCCCCTAACATGGAGGGCTCTCTTATACTCAAGACCCCCAGACCCAGAAAATAAAGAGCAAGAAAAATGAAGGATGCGAACACTATGGGCTTTGCCTTCATTCTCCCAGCTCCTCCACAGGAAGCCTCATTCTCAGGGAGATTAATAGCAGGATTATTCCCATAAGGGCCACACTGAGGAATATCACCATGCCCATATTTACACCTGAAACCAAAAGGAACATCACATTTGGTGCCACTGCATTGGCGCTGTTAGAGATAAGTCCCAAGGCAAAGCTGGCTTTTGGATAGATGTCCCTTGGGTAAGTTGCTGGAGCTGTTGTCCAGAAAGCAGGTCCGGTTCCCTGCACTATCCCTGTAATAGCGAGACCTGTGAGAGCCAGAATATACTGGCCTGATGAAATACCCCTCCACACTATGAAGAGGCCTATAAACGCCAGCGCATAGGATATTATCATGACGCTCACTATTGCGTTAAATAGTCCTCTGTGGGAGGGATTTTTTACTGAGAGACGGTATCCCAGATACCCCATGATTATTGACCATAGCCCCATAGATATTTCAAGGACAGTAACGAGGTTGGCAACTTGGGAATCTGTAAAGTTCGTGTGATGGAGGGTGAAGGAACCCAGGGTGAAGATTATCCACAACGCCGGGAAGAACGTGAAACCAAAGACCCAGGTGAATGGAAACTTCCATACACTGATCCCTGACTTTGCCTTCTCCTCGTGGGGTATCTCAAAATCTTCAACCACAAGCCACCATACAGCAAGGACAAGATACATAATCCCCGCTGAGATCAAAAAAACTTTTTCCACTGCGGGCCAGCCTGAACCAGCTGGAACGAACAATCTTGCAAATGTTATTCCATAGAGACCTCCCCAGAATATCCCTGAGAGAATTATACCCTTGGCTAAAGGCCTTTCTGCAAGGAATAACCTCGCAACCTGGGTGCTGAACACCGCTATAAGTGCGACTATGAAGCCCTGAAAGAATCTGAGTGCCACAACAATCCACCAATTACCCACAAAGGGCAGCAGAAACTGGGGTATGGCGGCAAAGCTAACTATTAAAGCCACGCTCTTTTTGAAGGATCCTTTAAATATCCCTGTCCCTCCAAGGAGGAATGCAACGAATAAACCTATAACAAATGCATCCTGTTGATAACTAAGTGCAGAGCCGGCTATCCTGTAATGCTCGATTACAAGTCCCTTAAACTTCTCTAACATGTGCATTGTTCCAAACCCTGAAGCGACTACAAGCATGTCGAGGAATACAGTTACCCACTTCTTATCCATTTAACTCACCCCTCAGAGTTTTCCCGTGATCATAAGCACTCCAAAAACAATGAAAATCGCCCCGGCAATCTTGTGGATTGCGCTGAGAGGAAGCACATCCCCTATCCTATCGCCGATGAGGGCCCCTATCAGGTTGACAGCGGCCAGTCCTATTATGGCGCCGGAGAAAGCTGTTTTCCATCCGTATTTTGATGCAAAAGCCATCGTGGCGATCTGGGTCTTATCTCCCAGCTCTGCAAGAAAAATTGCAGTAAAAATGGCAAAAAGCTCTTCCATCTCGTCTTCACCGTCAGATTTCTGAGAGTGCCTTTCTCATTCTCTCCATGGCCTCTATGAGCAGTTCTCTGCTGGTTGCGTAGCTTATCCTCACGTAGCCTTCTCCGCCTTTGCCGAATGCGGTTCCAGGAATAACCACAACCCCTGCTTTCTCAAGGAGCCAGTTTGCGAAATCCTCGCTGCTCATATCCAGTTCGGGATCAATCCTTGCGAATATGTAGAATGCCCCTTTTGGTTCAAATGCATCTATGTGCGGCATGTCCTTGAGGTATTTGAGAACCAGCTTCCTCCTTTCATTGTAGGTCTTCCTCATCTGATGGACAGCTTCCCAGCTCCTCCTGTCCCTCAGAGCCGTTATTCCTGCCACCTGAACGAATGAGGTAACGTTGCCCACAACATACGCGTGGAGCTTTATCATATCCTTTATTATCTGCTCGGGAGCAATTGCAAATCCGAGGCGCCATCCTGTCATGGCAAAGGTCTTTGAAAAGCTGTTGGCGAGAATCGTGTTGTCAGGGGCGTATTTTATCATGGGGTAGTGCTTGGCTCCATCATACAGGAAGTGTTCGTAGGGCTCATCACTGAGGATGTAGATGTTGTAATCCTCGGCTATGTCTGCAATGGCCTTTACGGTCTCCTTGTCCAGAACGGCACCTGTAGGGTTATTTGGATAATTGATGACTACCATTCTCGTTCTCTTTGTTATCAGGTCAACAAGCTCATCCGGATCTATCTGGAATCCGTTCTCCTCCCTGAGGGGGATTCTTATGATTCCAGCCTCAGCCACCTTTGCATCCTCAACGTAGGACACAAAAGCGGGATCAGGTATTATCACATCGTCTCCCTTTTCGAGAAGGCTCTCAAATGCGAGGTACGTTGCTTCATAGGCCCCTGCGGTTACAATTACGTTGTTTGGAGCCACATCTACTTTATAGAACTCCCTGTAATAGTCTGAAATTGCCTCCCTGACTTCGGGTATGCCGGCGTTGGGCGTGTAGTGGGTGTATCCCTCATCAAGCGCCTTTTTTGCGGCCTCGACTATGACCTCAGGTGTGTTGAAGTCGGGCTCGCCTATTCCAAGGGAAATGACGTTTTCCATTTTTGAGGCTTTTTCAAAAAGTTCTCTGATTTTTGAACGCTGTATCAGGTTTATTCTCCCAGCAAGGAAATACTTATGCTTTCTATATTTCATGAGCATCACCCCGGGCATTTAAGGGTGAAAGAAATCTCTTATAAAGTTATCTGGAAAATTATATAGAAAAAGGCATTATATGTCTATAAAACTTCAACCAAAGCAGCTTTTTCAAAAAGACTTTTCATGTTCTCATTCTGACACTCCTCCAGAGGGAGCTCTCTGGTCTTTAACTCCTCCAGCAGTTCCTCTATTCTCTTCTCGCATCCCTCTCCGTAGGCCACAACAAAGTTCTCCCCGGCCTTAACACCGTATTCTTTAATGGCATCAGCTATCTGAAGTGTTCCGGCGAGTCTTAAGAGAATCTCACCGTTTACAGTCCTAGCGTGATTGGTTCCTCTCCCAAAGGATTTTAAAGCCAGAATTGTGGCAAAAGCTACCTGCTCCCAGCAATCGGCATTCACAACCTGGAGCTGCCTGCCGATTTTGGATATTGCCCTCTCAACATCGTCTATTTGAATTCTGGCGAGGCACACTCTGTAGCCTGCTGTTTGTATGGCCTTCATAAAGCTCACCGTCTTGTAATATATGAGAGTCTCATTTAAAACTCTTCTCATATCTTTATTTTTAAAGCTTTTAAATTTTTTTGATTTTTTAGATATTAACAAAATTTTTTTGGATTTCATAATATTATGATATTAACATCACAGCAAAAAGTATTTAACTAATTAAAGCACATGATTATATTAGCCTCTTCGTGGATTGGGTGATACATCTATGAGCAGGATGAAAATAGTCAGCGTACAGCTCCCGCAGGGTCTCATAAACGCCATGGATCAGCTTGTTAGGAAAGGAGTCTATCCTAGTAGGAGCGAGATTATCAGAGAAGCTGTTAGAGAGTTGCTGAAAAAAGAGCTCTATGCCCTTGAAACTGAAGAACGCTCAACTCCCGAATATATCCTGAAATAAGAGGCTTAAATCAGGCCGTTAAAGCTGAATATTTGCTGGGGGTCGGGGCAGATGGTGTTTAAACTGCTTGAACAGGCTGGGATAAAACTTGATTTAGATGATGGGCCGAAGTCAATGAACGCGCTGCTTGATGAGAATGTTGAGGGTTTGATAAAAATCGCAATAGTTGGCGTTGGCGGTTCTGGAAACAACACGATAACTAGGCTCTATGAGCTTGGTGTTCAAGGAGCTGATTTAATAGCCATGAATACGGATGCACAGCATCTTGCAAGGACAAAAGCCCATAAAAAGCTTCTTCTTGGGAAGGAAATAACACAGGGGAAAGGCTCTGGAGGAAACCCTGAGATTGGATACAGGGCGGCTGAAGCGAGCGCTCATGAGATCTCAGAGGTAATTGGAGATGCAGACCTCGTTTTCATAACCGCAGGGATGGGTAATGGAACTGGAACAGGGGCCGCTCCAGTTGTGGCGAAGGTCATAAAGGAGCGCGCAAGGCACAACGGCCGCTTTAGAGAGCCTCTAGTTATAAGTGTCGTCACCTTCCCCTTCAGGAACGAGGGAACTGTCAGGATAGAGAAAGCTAAAGCCGGGATAAAGGCTCTCCTCTACTACTCGGACACGGTTGTCATAATTGAAAACGACAAGCTCCTAAAGCTTGTTCCAAAGCTTCCCATCAGCGCAGCCTTCAGGTTTGCGGACGAGATTATTGCGAGGATGGTTAAGGGAATAACCGAGACAATAAAGCTCCCGTCAATGGTTAACATCGATTTCGCGGATGTTTATAGTGTCATGAAGGACGGGGGTGCCGCTCTGATTGGAATCGGGGAAAGCGACTCCACGAACAAAACGGTTGAGGCAGTGAAAAACGCCCTTGAGAACAAAATGCTCGATGTTAAATTCGGCAGCGGTGATAAAGCTCTGGTTCACTTCACCGTAGGGCCTGATGTTAGCTTGGGCGAAATAAGCGCGGCGATGGATCTGGTCTATGAGAAGCTTGGAGCAAAGTCCGAAATCAAGTGGGGTGCAAGAATCGACGAGGACATGGGCAAGGTCGTCAGGGCAATGGTCATAATGACGGGTGTGGACTCACCGCACATCCTCGGTGGGGAAAACGCCCTCCAGACAGA
>WAPO01000064.1 GCA_015520705.1 Thermococcus sp.
ACCGGATAATATCACTCAAGGATGTTAAAAATCCCTATTTCAGGGAACCTGACCAAAAACCGAAGAATTTTTCATGTTTTGTGGATTTACCTTTAAAAGAATAAAGGATCAGGCGATGTGATTACCTTTTCCTCCCGTACTTGGGGTCGTAGAAGTATTTCCCCTGGGCCTCAGCGTAGGAGTCCATAACCCGTCTGTTGACGACAAAGGCATAAACCAGAACCGCTATCAGCATTGCCCCTCCGACGTATCCCATTGTTTTCACTGAGAGGACAAAACCCACTATCGGAATTCCAACTACCACTATAGCAATCCCTACAAAAAGAGCCAGCAGAATCTTGTAGCCGTACCTCTCCATAAACAGGTCAAAGTCCATGCTCCTCACCAGTAGTTGTTTTTGCCTTAATCTTTAAATAGCTTACTGCATTTAAATCATCGGTGCATAAAAATGAGGATTGAGGAACTTGTCAGGATGGTTGATGAGGCAATCGCAAACATCAAAATCGCCATTGTGTCCAGCCAGCAGAGGGTTTTTGAGAGCCCCTACACGAGCTGGGAATTTGCCCAGCGTTCCCTTGATCTCGAAGACGAACTCGACAGGCTGAAAAAAATCCGGGAGTATCTCCTTAAGCTCGACCCTGATGGAACCGCTGAGAAAATATTCTCGGAGGAGGAGCTCAGGGAGCTTCTGAGATATCTGAAAACAATGAAAGAGGTGAGAGCCCATGAATTTTAGGGAGCTCTCTGAGAAGGCTGTTCAATTCAGAGAAGCTCGGAGATGGGGGAAATATCACACGCCGAAGAATCTTGCCATTTCCCTCGCTGTGGAGCTTGGAGAGCTGCTGGAGCACTTCCAGTGGAAGGAGGATGGGGAAATCCTCAGGATGGCAGAAGATTCGGTTGGAAGGGAAGCGATAGCCGATGAAATTGCCGATGTTGCAATCTACCTTTCCCTGCTCGCCTACGAGCTCGGCATAGACCTCGATAAAGCTGTGGAGAAGAAGCTTAAAAAGAATGAGGAGAAATATCCTCTGAAGACGGTTCTAATCGAGGAGATAACCCTAGAGCTGGGCGGCGAAGTTATAGACGTTGGAAAGGAGGTTAAGAGCGTTTCACAGGTTGTAAAGCTCCTCGGCGTGAAGCCGGCCCAGGTAATCAAATCCCTGATCTTTATTGCGGCAGGAGAGCCTCTCCTCGTTATAGTTGATGGAGAATCCCGGGCAAGCCTGAAGAAGCTGAGGGAAGTATTTGGCGATGTGAGGATGGCAAAGCCGCGGGAGGTTGAAGAGCTGACAGGCTATACCGTGGGGGAGGTTCCCCCAGTTGGCCTTCCGCTGAAGACCGTGGTGGACAGGCGCGTTCTCGATAGGGACGTCGTCATAGGAGGGGGCGGCAGGATAGACCGTTTGATAAGGATTAAGCCAGAAAAAATCGTGGAGTTCCAGAGGGCTGAGGTCTTAGACGTTGCCGAATAGCTCTTTCAGTTTTTCTATCTCCTCCTCGCTCATTCTGTTTCCTATCCAGCGTTCCTTTAGGCTTAGATTCTCATCCTCGATGTCAAGGACTGCCTTTCTAACGCCCCCGCGCGGAAAGCTGCAGTCGTTTTCATAGCGGGGTATAACATGCACATGTATATGCGGAACCGTCTGTCCAGCGGCCTTTCCAAGGTTTATTCCAATGTTGAACCCTGCGGGCTTCAGGACTTCTTCAAGTCCTTTCATTGCTGTTTCGACTCCCTTCAGGAGGGCGAGTTTTTCATCCTCTCTAAGCTCCTCCCACTTCTCAACATGCCTCACCGGAACAACGAGTAGATGGCCCCTGCTGGCAGGGTATGAGTCGATTAGAATCCTGATCAGGGAATCCTCATAGATTAAAGCCTTCATGTCCGGTCTGCAGAACGGGCACTTCATGGGAAACACCAAAATCTTAAATGGCCTTAGTAATAAAAATCTGCTGGTGATGGAATGGAGGGTGAAGAAAAAATAGAACTCCTGAAGAGGGAATACATGAAATACATGAGGATTGGGCTGGTGCTGATGCTCATCGCCTTCCTGCTGATGATATTCAAGCCACTCTCCCCCCTTGCATCGTATATTACAGCCATTGTGATCTTCGTTCTGGCTTTCCTGCCCCTTGAAATGGCGAGGAGGATTTCCCACAGGATGGCACTCATAGCGTTCAGGGAGAGATAGAAAAACTTAATTAGTGACGCCTGAGAGTTTAATAGCGGAGGGTATATAAAGGGAGCATGGAAATTAGGATTAATTACGATAACTGATGAGGTGATGTAAAATGGCGTTTGTACCACCGCAGGCTGGTTATGACAGGGCCATAACGGTTTTCAGCCCTGATGGAAGGCTTTTCCAGGTGCAGTATGCACGGGAGGCCGTGAAAAGGGGCGCAACTGCAGTTGGTGTTAAGTGCAGTGAAGGAGTTGTTCTGGCTGTAGAGAAGAGAGTGACGAGCCGTCTAATTGAACCGGAAAGCTATGAAAAAATTTTCCAGATAGATGACCACATAGCGGCTGCATCAAGTGGTATAATAGCAGACGCAAGGGTTCTCGTTGATAGGGCCCGGCTGGAGGCCCAGATTTACCGTTTGACCTATGGAGAGCCGGTTCCCCTTACAGTCCTTGTGAAGAAGATATGCGACCTCAAGCAGGCCCACACCCAGTATGGCGGTGTAAGACCCTTCGGGGCTGCTTTGCTCATGGCGGGTGTTAATGAAAAGCCCGAGCTCTTTGAGACGGATCCAAGTGGCGCATATTTCGAATGGAAGGCCGTTGCAATAGGCAGCGGAAGAAACACCGCGATGGCTATCTTCGAGGAGAAATACAGGGATGATATGAACCTGGATGAGGCTATCAGACTCGCCGTATTTGCCCTTGCAAAGACGATGGAGACTCCTTCCCCCGAGAGCATCGAGGTGGCGGTAATAACGGTGAAGGACAAGAAGTTCAAGAAGATAGGCAGTGAGGAAGTTGCCAGCTGTCTGAAGAAGGCCCTAGCAGAGCTGGAGAAAGAGGAAGTTGAAGAGAGGGAAGAGGACTACTCCGAGCTCGACCAGAACTACTGAGGTGAGGGGGATGCCAATCAGCGTCGATAAGGCAGTGATAGCACGGTTAAAGACACATGGTGAAAGCTTTGAAATTCTCGTTGACCCCTACCTCGCAAGGGACTACAAAGAGGGCAGAGAGGTGGAGATTGAGGAAATCCTCGCCACTCCCTACGTTTTTAAGGACGCCCATAAGGGGGATAAGGCCAGCGAGCATGAGATGGAGAAGATATTCGGTACAAGTGACCCCTATGAGGTTGCAAAGATAATTCTGAAAAAGGGCGAGGTGCAGCTCACTCAGCAGCAGAGAAGGGAGATGCTTGAGGACAAGAAGAGGCAGATAGCAACCATAATCCACAGGCATGCCGTCGATCCGAGGACAGGCTTCCCCCATCCTGTCGATAGAATCCTTCGTGCAATGGAAGAGGCAGGAGTTCATGTGGACATCTTCAAGGACGCTGAGGCACAGGTGCCCCCGATAATCAAAAGCCTGAGGAGGTTGCTTCCGCTGAAGATAGAGATGAAGGTAATAGCTGTTAAGATACCGGGGGACTATGTGGGTAAAGCATACGGCGAAGTTAGAAAGTTTGGAAACATAAAAAGGGAGGAGTGGGCCAGCGACGGCTCGTGGATGTTCCTCATCGAGATTCCGGGTGGAGTTGAAGAGGAGTTTTATGAGAAGCTTAATGCCCTCACAAAGGGCAATGTGGTAACTAAACTTATAGAGAGGAAGGGACTATGAGAAGGGTTTTTGTAAAAAATAGGGATTTGGTGGTTCCAGGAACGCTTTTGGCGCAGGGGCCTTTCAAAAATGGAAGAGGAACCTTCAAGGAAGGAAACAGGGTTTACTCAACGGTTGTTGGACTTGTAGAAGTCAGGAGCGATTTCATCAGGGTGATACCCCTTGAGGGCCCCTATATACCTGAAGTTGGCGACAACGTGATCGGAAAAATCATAGACGTAAGGTTCTCGAACTGGACGGTGGACATAGGAGCACCGTATCAGGCTGGGCTGAGAGTTCAGGATGCCGTTGAGGAAAAAATAGACCTCGTAAAGACTGATCTAAGAAAAATATTTGATATCGGCGATATAATCTACGCAAAGGTGAAGGCATTCAACGAAGTGAATCAGATTGACCTGACGACGAGGGGCATGCCCTTCAATGGCGGCCCACTGAGGGGCGGTCAGATAGTTGAGATAACCCCGTCGAAGGTTCCCCGCCTCATAGGTAAGGGCGGTTCGATGATAAACATGATCAAAAAGCTAACGAACACGAGGATAATAGTGGGCCAGAACGGATGGGTGTGGGTCAACGGAAGGCAGGAGGAGCTTGAAAAGCTCGCAATCGAAGCGATTCTAAAGGTCAACAGGGAGAGTCACACGCAGGGACTTACTGACAGGGTCAAGGCCTTTCTCCTCGATAGGCTGAAAGAGCTGAAGGAGCAGGGGATTATTGAGGAGATACCCAAGCTTGGGGAAGGTGGAGAAAAATGATGGGAAAGCCAGAGGATATTGTGCTGCTCGATGAGAACGGTTACAGGATAGATGGCAGAAAGAAGTATGAGCTGAGGAAAATTCATATGGAAGTTGGAGTATTAAAAAATGCTGATGGCTCCGCTTATGTGGAATGGGGGAAGAACAAGATTCTGGCCGCTGTCTATGGCCCGAGGGAAATACATCCGAAGCACCTCCAGAGGCCGGACAGGGCAATACTCAGGGTAAGATACAACATGGCTCCCTTCAGTGTTGAGGAGAGGAAGAAGCCCGGGCCAGACAGGAGGAGTGTTGAGATAAGCAAGGTCATCAGGGGAGCGCTTGAGCCTGCCGTAATCCTCCAGCTCTTCCCGAGAACGGCGGTTGATGTCTTCATCGAGGTTCTCCAGGCGGATGCAGGGACGAGAGTTGCTGGCATCGCTGCAGCTTCCCTGGCTCTGGCTGACGCAGGTATACCCATGAAAGACCTTGTGGCCGCGTGCGCCGCGGGCAAGATTGAGGGAGAGATAGTTCTTGACCTGAACAAGGAGGAGGACAACTACGGCGAGGCAGACGTTCCCGTTGCAATAATGCCCCTCAAAAACGACATAACACTCCTCCAGATGGACGGATACCTGAGCAAGGAGGAGTTCAATGAGGCTGTGAAGCTCGCAATAAAAGGCGCCAAGGCGGTTTACCAGAAGCAGAGAGAAGCTCTGAGGGATAAATACCTCAGGATAGCCCAGGAGGTAGGTGAGTGAAATGGAAGTTATGGCATCGATCATGAGAGACCACATCCTTGAGCTCCTCAAAGAGGGCAAGAGGATTGACGGCAGGGGGCTTGAGGACTACAGGGAGCTTGAGATAAAAACCAATGTAATTGAGAAGGCTGAAGGCTCTGCATGGGTCAGGCTCGGGAACACGCAGGTTCTCGTTGGAATCAAGGTGGATATGGGTGAGCCATTCCCCGACCTGCCTGAGAAGGGTGTCATGACCACGAACATCGAACTCGTCCCTCTTGCATCGCCCACTTTTGAACCCGGGCCCCCGGATGAGAACGCCATAGAGCTTGCCCGTGTAGTGGACAGGGGAATCAGAGAGAGTCAGGCGATAGAGCTTGAGAAGCTTGCGATTGTCCCGGGAAAGCTCGTCAGGGTAATCTTCATAGATGTGCATGTCCTTGACCACGATGGGAATATAGTTGATGCCGCTGGCATTGGCGCAATAGCTGCACTTATGAGCACAAAGA
>WAPO01000065.1 GCA_015520705.1 Thermococcus sp.
CCGTCGCTCAGGGAGCTTACGGGGCGGCCAAATACATAACACCGCCTTCGATTACAGATAAGGAAGCATATGACTGGATTAAGGAAAACACCCCCCAGAACGCCGTGTTTCTAGTCTGGTGGGATATGGGCTATCTCCTGATAGGAAACACCCACAGAAAGGATATCGTCATCTGGAAGAAAGTTTATCAGGGCTTCTTTGAGAAGGCACCAACGCCAAAGGAGGCCATAAAGGCCTATGCTGATCACGTTGTCATGTTTAGCTCCAACCAGAGGGAGAGAGCATACTACCTCATGAAGCTCTATAATGTGAGCTATGTATTCGTCGATAGAAAACGCCGGAGCTACGGCCTAATAAAATATGGACTGATGGAATACGCTCCCTATGACACCCACTTCAAACTGGAGTTCTGCAACGGAAACGCGGAGATATACAGGTTCATACCCAATCCGCCGCTCCGGCCGTGGAACCTTAACCCCCTCAACTACACGGGAAGATACTCCCCGCTCGTGGGCTTTCTTGAGAAGTTCTGGACAGGCTACAACTATGCTGACTTTGACGACAGGTACAAGGCATATTTTGACCTCAATGCATGGATAGTCAGAATCTACCTCCAGCTCTACAGGGAAACCGGCGATAAGAGGTTTAAGGAAAAAGCAGACTGGCTCCTCAAATGGCTGTCCTACAAGCAGATGAAAGACGGCTCTTTCCCTGCAGGAGTTCCGCCCAACGACTTCACACTCTACACATCCTATACGCTGGAACCTTTGGAAAACATATCATTTGCGGGAAAGGAGAAAGCCATCAATCTGCTGAAGCAGAGGGAGAGAAAGGACTTCATCATGACAACACCCAAAGACAAGAAGGGCGGACTCGTTACTGATGCTCTGATGCTTCCGATTTACAGGGAGCTGGGGGTTCTCAACAGGACAACCGAGAGGAATATCCTGAAGAAGATACTCGATGAGCAGAAGGGAGACGGAAGCTGGAACGACAACCTCGGAACCACAACAGCAATAGCTTCAAGCCTCGCCAGATACTACCAGCTGACCAAAAATGAGACTGTCCTTAATGCGGTCAAAAAGAGCGCCGCATGGCTGAAAGAGCAGGAGAATGAGGACGGCAAGTTCAAAAATGAAAAGATTGAATACGGCTATTCCCGTTCAACATATGCAAAAGCCCTTATGATATACCATGTTGCAGGAATGCCCGAAATGGAGAAAAAAGTTCTCAGGATAATAACCGGAACTTTCAACCCATCAAAGGAGCAGCACCCTCTGCAGGCAGTAATTGACATTTACAGAATCTTCACATACATCTATGGAGAGAAGAAGGCACTGCAGATGCTCAATACCATGTTGGAACAGCACCCCCTACCTGACTTCAGCTGAGCTGTTAATGGAATCTCCAGACAGAGCTCCGAGAAAATGAGCACATCTGTCATTTTTTCATTTCTGTGCTCCAAAGAACACTTTTGGATAGTTAATTTTAAATAGGAGTCTCCGTATATCACCACCGGTTGTTCATTCTAAAAAGGAGGGAGTGAGATGAGTGAATACAGGTTTATAAAATGGTTTGAGGAACTCAAGAAAGAAGACGTGCCTCTCGTGGGAGGCAAGGGTGCAAACCTCGGAGAAATGACACAGCTTGGAATACCGGTTCCACCCGGGTTCTGTGTCACCGCGGAGGCATACAAATACTTCGTTGAAAACGTTAAGGTTGAAGATGGAAGGACGCTCCAGGAGTGGATTATGGACGTTGTCAGCAGGACAAACGTCGATGACTCAAAGGAGCTCCTTGAGAACACGGCAAAGATAAGGGAGAAGATAATTTCAATGGATATGCCCAAGGAGATAGCTGCTGAGATACTGGAGGCATACCACCAGCTCAGCCAGAGGTTCAACAAGGATGCCGTTTATGTCGCCGTTCGCTCTTCTGCCACCGCTGAAGACCTTCCGGATGCAAGCTTTGCCGGCCAGCAGGAGACATACCTCGACGTTTATGGAGATGAAGACGTCCTCAAGAACGTCCAGAAGTGCTGGGCGTCACTCTGGACTGCAAGGGCTACCTTCTACAGGGCCAAGCAGGGCTTTGACCACAGGAGGGTCTACCTCAGCGCCGTTGTCCAGAAGATGGTCAACAGCAAGACCAGCGGTGTTATGTTTACAGCCAACCCTGTCACAAACGACAGGAGTGAAATCATGATCAACGCCGCCTGGGGCCTCGGTGAGGCAGTCGTCAGCGGTGCCGTTTCTCCAGATGAATACATAGTCAAGAAGGGCACATGGGAGATAAAGGAGAAGTACATCGCCAAGAAGGAAGTCATGTATGTGCGCAACCCAGAAACAGGAAAGGGAACAGTCCTCGTCAAGGTCGCCGACTTCCTTGGGCCAGAGTGGGTCGAGAAGCAGGTTCTCACAGAGGAGCAGATCATAGAGGTCGCCAAGATGGGTGCCAAGATCGAGGAGCACTACGGCTGGCCGCAGGACATTGAGTGGGCCTACGACGCCGACGACGGCAAGCTCTACATCGTTCAGAGCAGGCCGATAACAACCCTGAAGGAGGAAGTAAAGACAGAGGAGGCAGAGATGACAGAGGAGATGAAGGTTCTCCTCAAGGGTCTCGGAGCTTCACCCGGCGTCGGTGCTGGTAAGGTTGTCATACTCCTCGATGTGAGCGAGATTGACAAAGTCAAGGAAGGAGATGTTCTCGTAACAACAATGACCAACCCGGACATGGTTCCGGCAATGAAGAGGGCATCAGCCATCGTCACAGATGAGGGTGGAAGAACCTGCCACGCCGCCATCGTTGGAAGGGAGCTCGGCATCCCGACCGTCGTCGGAACCAAGGAGGCCACAAAGGTTCTCAAGGATGGCATGCTCGTGACCGTTGATGGTACCAGAGGTGTCGTCTACGAGGGTATAGTCAAGAGCCTCGTCAAGAAGGAGGAGGAAGAGAAGGCCGCAGGACAGGTTGTCGTTGCAGGTGCTCCGCTCATCACAGCAACGGAAGTCAAGGTAAACGTTTCAATGCCGGAAGTTGCAGAACGCGCGGCAGCTACAGGCGCCGACGGTGTTGGACTTCTCAGGGCAGAGCACATGATCCTCGGAATAGGCGCCCACCCGATCAAATTCATCAGAGAGGGCAAGGAGGAGGAGCTCGTCAACAAGCTCGTTGAGGGCATCAGGAAGGTTGTCGAAGCCTTCTACCCGAGGCGCGTATGGTACAGAACCCTTGATGCTCCAACAAACGAGTTCCGTGAGCTTCCGGGCGGTGAAGAGGAGCCTGAAGAGAGGAACCCGATGCTCGGATGGAGGGGAATAAGGAGAGGCCTCGACCAGCCAGAGCTCCTTAAGGCCGAGTTTAAGGCCATCAAGAGGCTCGTGGATGAGGGCTACGACAACATTGGAGTAATGCTCCCGCTCGTCAGCCACCCGGAGCAGATAAGGAAGGCCAAGGAGATAGCGCTTTCAGTCGGTCTCGTCCCGCACAAGGACGTTGAGTGGGGCGTTATGGTCGAGACGCCGGCCTCAGCGATCATCATCGAGGACCTCATCAAGGAAGGCATTGACTTCATCAGCTTCGGAACAAACGACCTCACCCAGTACACCCTCGCCATAGACAGGGACAACGAGCGCGTCTTCAAGCTCTACGACGAGACCCACCCGGCAGTGCTCA
>WAPO01000066.1 GCA_015520705.1 Thermococcus sp.
GAAACCAGATACACCCAGATAAGGGACTTCGAGGTCATCCCCTGTGGAGGGACTCACGTCAGGGACATAAAGGAGATAGGGCACCTGAGAAAGTTCAAGCGCTCCAGCCTCGGGAGGGGAAAGCAGAGGCTGGAGATATGGCTTGAGGACTAAAAGAGAAGCACTTTCTCCTTTCCATCTTTTATTCCCTCCTCATCGCTGTATGTTAAATCAACGCCAACTACCCCGAACCGTGAGTGGAGATCCTCATTGAAGACCTTGTGTTTTTCAACCGTCCAGATTGGAATGCTAACGCTCTTTTTCATGACATAGACAGCCGCTTCAAGCCTCTCCTCACTGTTCAGGCCTTCCCAGCTGACCGCGAGCTCGATTGCGTTCTGAAGGAAAGGCTCCGGGAGAGTGGGGATGGATATAAATGTGTCCCTTGTGGCCAGCAGTCGCTCAGACCTGTCCCAGCGCCCTATGCTTTTAAGGGAGAGCCTTTCAAGGTTCTGCTTCTTTAATTCACGCTCGTAGGGGCCCCAGATGCTTTCATAGTATGAGTCGTTGGCCTTCAGGAAGTCCAGCTCGCTTCTAACACTTTCAAGCTCCCCGATGAGTCTGCGGCTGGCCTCAAAGCTCCTCCTGTCGTAGGGCAGGTATGGCCGTTTTCCCTCAGGCATAAACACGATTGCCCTGCCTGATCTCTTCCCTCTCCGGTTTATTCTGCCGAAGCGCTGGATCAGCGCATCAACGGGTGCCGCCTCTGTGTAGAGGACGTCGTAGTCAATGTCAAGGGAGACCTCCACAACCTGTGTGGCCACGAGTATTCCGCTTTCAATTTTCTCAACAAGCTTTATCTTTCTCTCCTTATCCTCGTTTGTAAAGCGGGAGTGGAAGAGGTATACATCTCTTCTCCTCTCTTTTATCTCACGGTAGAGCTCCTGTGCCCTCGTTACAGTATTGACCACAACGAGCACCCTGCCCTTTTCCCGGGAAATCTCCTCCACAGCGTTCATCAGAGGTTCATCTCTCACCTCCGCTGTGAGGCGTCTGCGCGAAGAGTATCTTTTTCTAACCACGTCAAATGGAAGAATTTCCTGAAGTCCTCTGTTTCTGAGCTCTTCTCTCATGGGAGCCGGCAGGGTGGCAGACATGATGGTAACCTCTGCCCCAAGGTGATCTCCCGCATATGCTATCCCGTCCAGTATCAGGGACAGGGTGAAGGGGCTGTATGCATGTATCTCATCAATTATCCAGTGGGAGCCCCTGAGGACAAACTCTCTGAGAGGGAAGCGGTGATAGTTGAGAAAGGCGAGGAGCATCTGGTCGACTGTGGAAACAAAATAAGGCCTGAAAGCGTAGCGGTGGAGCAACCTTTTTTCGAGCTCTCCCTTGCTGTAAAGGCTCAGGAACAGCATGCCATGGCCGAATGAGACGTTTTCCCTCCCGAACATGGCCTCAAAGCGCTTCCTCATGGCTTCAGTCGTGGTTACAGTCGGGAGGGAGTAGACAACCTTGACTGCATCCGGGGGCGTGGCGAGGAGTGCGGTCTCCGTTTTTCCATCTCCCGTGGGCAGCATGAAGTAGCCGCCTCCCTTCCCGCGGAGAGCCAGCTGGTAGTCCCTCGGCCTGAACCCCCTTCCTGTGAGGTAGTTCACAACGTATTCATGGACGGCAGTCCCTCCGGGCAGATGGTAACTCTCCGCAGGCAAACCGGCGCTTTCAAGCCAGTCGGAAAGCCTCAAAAGGCCGTTGAAGAGCGTATAGAGTGCCCGCATTTCAATGGGGGAGAAGCCGCTGAAGCCCTCCCCCAGCTCTCCAAAGACATCTCCTGCAAACTCCTCCCTGAGTTCCCAGACAAGATCAGCGGGTTCTGAAACCTTCTCCCCATTGATGATTAAGGCTTCACAATTCTCAAGCTCCCGGGAATACAGATTCACATGATAGTCCGAGTGGTGGGTGAGGATTGAGAGAAGTGCCAGCTCCCTGAAAGGGCTGCCACACCTGAGAAAGCGGGAGGCGAGTTCGATTCCGAGGTATGCATGCGGCGGCGCTTTCTTTGCCATCCCCCTCACCCTGCGCTGAAACCTGTCATCGAGCTTGCCGATGTCATGGAGGAAGACGTGCATCAGAAGGCACTCCTCCAGCTCTCGTGGGTGGGGGATTTTTGAGAGGAGGAGCTCCGCCTTCTTCATGGCGCCGAGCGAGTGCCTGTAGAGACTCACATCGGGCTTTGCAAGTTTTCCCTTCATGAGCGCTGTGAGCGTTTCCCAGTCCATTTCTTACACCCTGCAGAAATCCCTGTATGCGCATCTCCTGCAGTAGGGCTTTTTTTCAGCGGGAGGCGGTTCCGGCAGGGACACGATATTTTCAATTTCATCAAATGCCCTTTTAAGCTCTCTCTCATCCTCAGGGTTCAGCCGAATCCTTTCGGTTCTTCCCTCCTTGGGATATGAGATGAGTCCCTCTGCCTCCACGCCCATCCTTTTCAGTATGTAGAGGTAGTATTTAAGCTGCCATTTTGCCGGCTCTTCAAGTTTTGAGCTTTTTTTGACCTCAACAACCGTTAATCTGTCCTTTTTCCTGATCGCATCGAGCTTTACCCCATCGAGCATGATTTCTTTCCACTCTCGCTCATAGCTTTCTTCATGGATGAGCCTGCCTATCAGCATGTCCTCATTCTCGAAATCAAAGTTCAGTCCGCGTGAGAAGAACCAGAGCTCCCGTCTGCATGTGAAGTAATACTGCACCATAACACCTGTTATCCTCAAAGCACCTCACCCATGGGATTTTTGTCCACACCGATAACATGAAGGGTGAAGCTCTCATAGGGGAGTTCGTAGATAAGCACCGAATCATCGCCCTCCGTGAGTTTTTCAAGGGTTCTCTTTATTTCATAGAGCTGGGATCTGCTCACCTCTCCCTCGAATACGCTGTTCTGGCGCCAGAAGAGGTGCGTCTTCAGAAAGCGGTGCACCCTGCCCACCCGCTTGACGTCAACATCATAGACGACTATGATATACATCACCACCACACCCTCAGCGACTTATAACTCCTGTCCCCGAGGAAGTGCTTGACGAGAGAATAGCCTTCCAGCCGGATGAGATAGCGGAGTGAGACGTTCCTCTTAAGCCGTGGATGAAGAACTTTCCTCCCAAACTCGCCGTTCAGCTCATTCAGGAAGACTTTAAGCCCTTCCCTGTTGAGCAGAACCCCTACGTCCCTCTCAAAGTGCTCTCCTCTTATCTGCCTTCTGTTTACAAGGCGCAGAATAACCCTGAATACCGTTATGGGTTTGAAGATGTCGGCAATATCAAGGGCAAGGGAATACCTCCTCTCAAGGGGCTCGTGGAGGAAGCTTATTGCCGGATGGAGGTATGTTTTTCGTATCTCGGAAAGGGCCACGGTGTAAAGTACCGAGTTTCCGTAGCTTATCATGGCGTTGATTTCATCCCGGGGCGGCCGACGGTTCCGCTCGCTGAACTCGAAGTGCCTGAGCATAGAGGCAAAGATGCTGTAGAACTCCCTCCAGAGCTGGCTTTCAATTCCCATCAGCTCGGCCGGTGTGCCCCCTTCAACCGCCATCCCGGCTATGCCCCTGTATCTCGTCCTCTGCGACCTGAGGAGCGCTATCATGGAGGCTTTAATGCCTTCGAGGAACTGCCCGGCGATGTAGAGCCTCTTATCCGGATCAAGGTGATGGGCGGCCTGAGCCAGAACCACGCTTCCGCTTATCTGCCCCTCCACCGGCATGTATGAACCCCTGTAGTAGCCGTATCTGTTGTAGAAGTGAACCGGAACATTCTTCTCCGAGAGGAGCTTTATGGCCCCGCTGGACAGGCTGACGGGCCTGAAGCAGTGGATTTCGCTTATTGAATTTATCGGGATAGCCTTTTTGCCATTTTCATTCACGAGAAAAATCGTGTTGCTCTTCCGTTCAAGCACTCCCATCTGGGTGATATAAACCGGCTTCTTCATCAAATCACCGCACGATAGCGTTCTACTGAAACTGGGGAGCAACTATTTCAGGATTTCACACTGAGCACACACTTTCCACACGATAGCGTTCTACTGAAACCTATGAGCTATCCAGGAAAGATTGCAGTACTGAGTTTGTTTCCACACGATACCGTTCTACTGAAACAGCACCTGCAAGTATGTATGTGTTTTTTTCCCTGTATATCTCTTTCCACACGATACCGTTCTACTGAAACTGCTAGTTGATAGGCTACTATCGGGATATCAGCTAGTCCCTTTCCACACGATACCGTTCTACTGAAACGAAAATTAGCAATGATACGCCTTGGTTTCAGGGTAGCAACTTTCCACACGATACCGTTCTACTGAAACGCAACTACGGGCGTTACGTGCGATACGAGGGCTTCCACGTCAACTTTCCACACGATACCGTTCTACTGAAACCCTATGTAGCTTACTGAAAGCTCGAAAAACCTTACCTCTTTCCACACGATACCGTTCTACTGAAACGTACTATTCGACAATCTCAGAGAAGTATCCTTAGTAGTGCCTTTCCACACGATACCGTTCTACTGAAACGCAGAGAATCAAAAAGCGTATGAAGAGAAACAACGAAAAATCTTTCCACACGATACCGTTCTACTGAAACGAAGAAAAATAACGAAAAGCTCAGATCAATACGTGAGGGCTTTCCACACGATACCGTTCTACTGAAACTCCAGGTTAGCACAAAGAGAGCTTATTATTTAGTGTACACGTTTTCACACGATACCGTTCTACTGAAACAGCTCTTAGAAGCATGGCATTACCACCTCCAGCACTCTGAGTTTTCACACGATACCGTTCTACTGAAACCTCTATACTTGGGATTTGGTAGGACTTTCCGACTATATGTTTTCACACGATACCGTTCTACTGAAACAGAAGTAGAAGCATCTTCAAGGGGGACAGGTGGTTGGCGTTTTCACACGATACCGTTCTACTGAAACACGGACGTCCTGAGCCAGGGAAGAAGATTACAATCAAATTGTTTTCACACGATACCGTTCTACTGAAACCTCGACCCGAAAATACGGGCTGTGATAAAGCCGATTGCGTTTCCACACGATACCGTTCTACTGAAACGCCCCGAATCTGGAGCGGAGAGCCAGGACATAAGAGTAAAGGGAAATCAGAACACCATAACTGGTTCTCCGTCAAATAGTGGCACCTCCACACAGTCTCTGAACTCGACGTATCCGTTGGCAAATGCTGTTACCTTTCTATAGACCGCTCGCCTGCTCTTCCCGCGGTATGTGAAGTTCACCGGGATGCTGTATGTTCTTGGCACGAGGATGTTCTTCTTTAAGGGGACGAAGCGCTCGGCCTTCTCATAGGCCTCCGTTGGAATGACGCTCCTCAGGACTTTCTCCTCTCCTTCCTCCACCTCGACTATCTTGGCATAATCCCTTTCCGCAGGATAAAAAAGGCTCTCGCTGTCCCCGAGGTAGAGGGCAAACTTTGGATCAGTGAGGCTTCTGTATGCAGGCTCTATAACTTCGTCGGGCCCGCTGAAGAACATCCTGTAAACAGGTTTGTAGAGGAGCACCTTCTTTATGGGGTAAAGCGGGGAGTGGGGATTCTTGAATATTGCTGCCACTTCTTCGATCCTCGTTCCGGGCTTCTCTATGATAACCCCGTAGTCCAGCTCATTCAGCAGTTTTCTGAATCCCTCCTCAGGGAGCCCCATGGCGGCGGCGAGCATTCCTATAGCCGTGGTCTTTGGGGGAAAGGGATAGCTGTCGAGGAGCAGGGAGTTGTAGGGTATTCTGAAGTGGGCCTGAAGGGGTCTTGTCCTCACAATGAGGCCGAGCAAGTTACTCACCAAGAGGGAGTTTTTCCAGCTCTTCCTTGAGCTCCTTCATTGTGAGGACTTTAACCATCCCCATACTTTCAAAGGCCTTCCTGACTTCATCCGAATTGGCGAATCTGCTCTCGAAGAGTCCGATGTAAAGCATTTCTATATTATCCTCGAATGTCTGGACGGTTTCCCTGAGCCTTTCCACATCAAGCACGAGCTTTCCATTAATGTAGCCCTCCCTGACCCGGAGGGCATCCCCGATGACCGGTATCTTATGCCTCAGAATTGCAATGACCACGACTTCAGGATAAACCTTGGTGAAGAAGTTGCTGAGCTTGGCCCCTCCGTGATACATCATTATTGCCTTCAGGAGCGCCCTGAGCCTTCTCTCACGCTCTTCTTTCGGAAGGACATACAGTGCTGCTTCATGTCCTGTTGGGTCTGTTTCCTTCCTCACCGGCAGCTCAAGGGGAGGAACCTCAAGACCCCCTTTGAAGACTCCTATCCGGTCAAGTTCTATGAAAAAGTTGCCGCGCATGATGTTCGTTGCTATCTCCGTCTCATAGATGTTGTGGTTGTCTCCTGCGGGATCATACCTGACGCCGAAGTCCCTGTCTTCCTGATAGGGGAAGAGGGATATCATGCCGTTTGTCCTGACGACGGCCGTTCTCCTCAGGGTCGCGTTTTTCCCATCAACCTTCTTGGCTATCATGTATCCGAAAAGGTCATCGTCTATGTATCTGTGCGGTTCTCCGAGGGATACGATGACCTTCTGATTACCCTCTTTTTTCGGCACTATCTGGCTCAGCTCCCATCCGAGCTCCTTTAAAATCTGCCTCAGATGGTATTTAACACTCTGACCCGATACACGCACGTATTCCTTCCCATCAACAGGGTCGCGCACCTTCTTGAGAACCGATATCACTCCTTCCGTTCCGTTGGAGTTGAGATTTGCGCCTTCGACCTTTGTCAGGGTAACAACTTCAACAGCCTTCATTCTTTCCCGCCTCCATAAAGCGCATTCAGCATGCCGTTCAGCAGGATGGCCTTAACGACCTTCCACTCCCTTCTGTTTTCATAAATCGCCCTCAGGTCTATGCTTTCTCCAACCTTGGCCTGAAGCTCGACGAGCCTGTTGAGGAACTCCTCAAAGCCCCTTGCCCTGAAAAGCTCCCAGAGGTAGCGCTCCAGATTGCTACCTTTCATTCTTCTTCCGAGGGCATAGCCCAGGCCGTTAACCTGCCTGAATGTTTCAGCGTCCACATAACCACCTCCAAACGCTTCAAGATACAGAACCGCCCAAGTGGAGTAGTATCCCGGCAGAGGGAGCTTCCTCCTGAGCCTCTCCATGAAAATTTGGTTTAAAAGGACAAAATCAAACTTTCCTTCAAGGAGCTTTTTGATGAACTCCTCCCTTTCAAGGGTGTTTTTGGCTCTGTCCCTCCCCCGCGGCACCTCAAGGTTCTCGTAGAAGAGCACCACGGCGGAGTCCCATCTGTCAAGGTGTCTTCTGCCCCACTGCACTTCATTTCCCGATTCCTGCAGTCTGCTGAGAAAAGCCATGAGCATTTGGAGAGTTGTGCCTTCAATAACTCTGTGTTCATAGAACTGTCCTGAACCTCCAACAAGATGGGCCCTGACGAGACGCTCCTCTTCAACAGCCTCCTCAAGAAGTCTGCGGTTTTTGAGGAACTTCACAAACTCGTGGATGATGGCGAAGAACGCCTCGTTTGGGTGCGTCCTGCTGAGAGTTAAGCTGACGGAGATGGAATAGTGTGTTTTTTCGCCACTCTTCCGGGCGCTTGGGAAAAAATGATCCTTCCAGAATTCCCTGAACCTGTTCTGCACTCTTTTCAGAATACGCTCCGGTGCGTCAAAAAAGAATTTCAGCTTTTGTTCCCCGAGGGGGACGAGGTAGAGATATGCCATGCCTGAGTAGAGTCCGAAGGCGTGTTCAGGACAGAGCGAGAGTCTGTTTGATTCACCCACCACCGAGTCTATCTTTCTCTCAAAGGGGAAGATAAAAGCCCTGTTTGGGACGACCTCCCCCTTTCTGCCGCATATTGAGCATGTTCCTTTCCTACCTTTCGTGAGCCCGGGCAGGATTTCCTTTGTTTTTCCGGAGAGCTCGAATCCAAATGCTCTCAGGACAGCTACTGCATCACTTTCTGAATCAACCGGGATCTGGTGAAGCGTCATCGCCTCCACAGGCAGCAGGTATTTCTCCTTGATGACCTCGGGGGTCACCTCCTCAATACCCCCAGCCTTCAGGAAAAGCTCGCCATTTCTGAGATAGGCCTCAAGCGTATCAACCACCCCTGAGAGCGTTTGCGGTTATCCTCTCGATTTCTATTTTTGCAGCTTCGGCATACCTGAGGAATGTGTGCTTTCTTACCTCTCCCTTGTTGCCCTCGTATTTCCACCTCTCCATCTTGACCTCTGTTGCGTTTGCCTCAAGGCCAGCGTGGGCGAGGAAGTTGCGGGGTTTTATCTGAGGATTGGCGCTGGAGAAGCACATGAAGTCCTTAAGTGGCATCCAGTCCGGAAAGAGATTGGCGGACGCATATTTAATGGCAGTCTCCTCTATGTTCCCAAGTTCGACTCTTGTCATCTCCTTTACTGATCCTCTGAACAGTTTGTCCGAGATGTTGTAGAGCTCATCGACGCTCGGCGGGAGGTTGGGTTTGAGTTCTTTCAAAACCCTTGCCTGAAACAGAAGTTTCACAAGCACTCCAAAGCCCTCCCCGAGGGCCAGCTTTCTCTTCACGGACTTTTCAGAGACCGTTATGTAATCCTCCCATGTGTGAAGGAGCTCTTCCACTGCCCTCTCAAGAGCCTCTGTCTCAGGGAAGTCCTCGACGAAGAGGAGGGGCATTCCGAGGGCTACGGAACCTGCCCAAGCTTCAAGTCTTCTCTTTTCCTCTCTCAGGAGTCTGAAAACGCTGAGCGACGCCTTAAGCTCCCCCAGAAGCCTCTTCTCAACGAGATACGGAACGAGGTATCTCTCCAGCCCGGGAAGGGGCTCCTGGACTGGATGGGGCTCAACCTTAACATCCTCGATGACGTTTATGGTTAGCTCCCTGCTTATCTTCTGAACGTATGGGTCGGAGTTGTAGGCCGTGAACTTTACCGGGTTGAGGATGGCGGCTGTGCCGAGGAGGTCTTTTATGGCTCTGTATGTCAGGAATGTGATGTAGTTGAGCCCGTGGGTGATGTCAAAGTGGACTTCGAGCTCTTCTCTGACTGGAAGAACCTGCGAGAGCTGGTTGAGAACGTAGTAGTAAGTGTCCATTGCGTTCCCGAGGAACTCTCCATGGGAGAAGTGCCCGATTCCAGGGGCTATTATGACATCGACTTCCCTTCCCGCGCCGATCTGTTCAAGGAAGCCGTTTACCCTGTTTTTGATGTCATCATGCAGAGCCTCCCGGGAGGAGAAGTCCTCTCCGAGAGTCTCTGAGAGCACTATGACGGTCCAGTCAGGCTTTATGACCTTCTGGAGAATGGGGAGCGTTGAGGGGCATGTGCTGGTTTCATCGCCGAACTTGTATTTCGTCCCCTTCCAGCGCTCGAAGTCGCCCCACGAGACTATTAGGAACTTCATTGTGCCACCACCCACCCCATCGGCATTCCATCGGCGAGGCGCCTTGTCTTGGGGAAGTCCCTGCTGAAACCCCTCCCATGGGGATTTCTGCCGAGGTTCAGCTTTTTCCTCACGCTCTCCCATCTGCGGCTTTCCCTCAGAAGGATTCCTATCGTCATGGCCAGCCAGCCGCTTCCCCAGCCGAGCCTGAGGAGGTGCCCGCTGTAACCATCCAGCGAGCTGTAGAACGTCTTAACAGTGCCTGAATACCTTCCAAACTTCGGAAAATCCCTTTTTTCGGCCTTTATCACGGCTCTGTAAAACTCTTCAACTGCCTCCCAGATGAAGCCTTCAAAGCTCTCCCAGGGCTCTCCCCTGTCCTTCAGGCACTCCCAGAGAAGGCCGTTAAAGTGATTTTCGTTCATCCTGAGGATGTCTTTATCAATGGCAATCTCTATCTCGGTTTTGGCGTCCGGTTCGACTGCCTCGACCCATATGGGTATCGGCTGGGGATTGCCGACGACGTCAACACGGTAGACTGCGAGATGCTTCTTTCCTATCGGCCCTGAATCCCTGATGATGAGGCCCCTCATAGGGTCGCGCTTGGGCTCATAGCGCACACCGAATCGTCCATCACGCTCCATTCCGAAGACCATGGCCTCAAGCCTGTCATCCGCCCTCTTCTCATTGATTCTTCTTTCCCTTGAGACTGTATTAATGTAGTAGTCGATGAGACTGTCGCTGTAGCCGAGCTCGCGGCCGGTTCTTGAGTCAACGCCTGAGACAGCATTCATCGCTGTTGTGGCATCGCCGCACTCTTTAAGCACCTTGTAGAACACCGCCGTCCTTATCGCTCCCTTCAGTGAGCTTCCGGGTATGTAGGGCTTTCCGTTCAGCTTTATGAACTCCTTGATCCTCATGCTCCTCCTCCCTGGCTCTCCGTGGAGCCGAAGGGTGTAGAGTGTGTAGTCGCTCACGCTGAGCCGGAGCTCGTCAATGTAGCCCTTCCAGATGTATGCGTTCTCAGGAGGGTTCTTCAGGAGGTGCATTATCTCTCCGAAGCTAACCCCGAGATCCGTAAGCTCTGTGATAAGCTTTTCAACGTTGAGGATATGAACAGTGTTTTCGGCCGGGTAGATATCAAGAGGTGTGAGCTCATCCCCTTTGCCTATGTGAAGTGGTGAGAGCACTTTAAGCATCATTCAAGACCCTCCGGAACTTTTGTGGGAACCGGAAAGGAAAGGCCGTAGACATAGATTGGGTAGCTGAGCCCTATGTCAAGTTCCTCGATTCTCCCCGGATCGTTTCTGATTACCGAACCCTCCTCGATGAAGGTCATCTTGGGCTTCCGCTTCCCGGCGCTCCAGCCGCCCCTTCTGAATATCCTCCACAGGACTGGTTTTTCTGAGGGTAGGGTGTTTGAGAGGGTCACCATGTATTCACTCTTGGGGGAGTTTATCCTCACCCTCCCGAATGAAACCTCAAAAAGCCCGGATCCCCATGTGGATTTTCCGCCGATACCGGTGTCCGCAAGGTAGCGCAGGGCCGGTTCAATATACCGTCTGAAAGCTCTTTCCGGTCCGGAGTAGAGGAAATACACTCCTGAGTCCATTTCGAATCTTATCTCGTCCCAGAAATACAGTGAGGAGCTCCCAGTAACCCTATCAAGAAGGACTTTCGGCATGTCCACTCTGGAAAAGGGAAGCTCATCCGGGGCTTCAAATGGCAGGAGGTGGATGGCCTTCTCAAAGTTCTCGATGTCAAGGTATTTGGCTTTTCTGAGCCGTTTGGCTTTGATGTAGCTCTCTTTCTCCCCCAGCTCTGTGAGGATGCCGTTAAGCACGGGTTCAACGCTGAGGGGCTTCGGCAGGTAATACTCATCTTCGGTGAACGGGAAGGCAGAGCTTATTCTTGCACCGCCCCTGAATGCTTCGACCAGACCCTCAACCTCGTCCCCTCCAAGTATAGCGGAAATCGCATTGCCGATTGCTCCGAAAAGTGTGCTCGCCTTTGGAATCTCCCTTATCGGACCGAGAAGCTTCAGCTTTGCTGTGGCAAACTCAGGCATCACCCTGCCCCCAGTTTTCTTTCCACCTCCGCGAAGAGGTCATTGAAATTCCCGAGAACCTCGACAGCCGACTTATCTCTGACATTTATCCAGATGATGCTCTCCATATTCCCGCTTCTGTAGTACTCCACCGGCCTGAATTCTAAGGAGTCAAAGCTGAACCTCACTTTTCCGTAGCCTCTTGAACCTGAACCTCCGAGATAGCTGTCCTCAAGGAGAACCATGGAAGTTAAGAGGTTCTTTATGTCGTCCTCCCAGTGGGAGAGCTCTTCGATGGTGTAGAGAATCTCGAACTCAAACTCCGTGCCGGCAACTACACGCTCGTTGGTTCTCGGGTTGGCCTGTGAGGTAACCCTGTCTATGCCTACCTCTATCTTTGCTTCGGTGATTTCCTCACCTGCCTTCCAGCGCTCTACCCACTTATCCGTGAGAAACGCGTCCCTGACGATGACCCTTGCCGGAAAGTTGCTCTCGTTTCCGCTCGCACCAAAGAGACGGCAGACTGGACAGTTGAGGGCAGCCTCGTAGGTTTGGCAGACGTGAATCCATCCCCGATTTATCCGCTTGTTGAAGAACCTTCCGCAGTTTTCCCTTCCCTCTGTCCTGCAGCTGCCGGGGGAGTATTCTGTCAGGGAGGGGTACCTTCCCTTCCACTCCTCCAGCTTGGAGTTTGTCAGTATCTCGAAAAGGCTCCTCAGCCTGCCCTTGAGGGAAGAACCAGGTATGTAGGGCAGCCCTGTGTGAGGATCCTTTATAACCGGATTGTCAATGCCTCCTATCTCTGAGATGTCCCTTTGTGAACCTATGTGCAGTCCGGTAATGGCCTGTATCTTCCCGAGAATGATAAACTTTCCATAAAACTTCCTGTTCATCAGTCACCACCTCCGAAGAACTTGTGATATGCCACAACGGCCTGAAGGAAGTCATAAAACTTCCCGAAATTCTCGGGAGTGGGATCCTTCATGATAACTTCAAGCATTGGATCCAGAATGTTATGAAAGGCCTCTATTGGATATCTCGACTGGCCGCTCGCTTTTCCGACCGTGTAGGCAAGCAGATACCTTATTTTCATGATATCTTTTTTGATATTATCCCCCTTCTTGACCTTTAACTCAACAGTTCTGGCCATTTCAAGTATCCTTCTGACCTGATTGGTTTTGAGATTCTGAGACCTGAGGTATGCCGCCACGGTTATTGCATTGGCGAGCATGTTCTCTGAGTTCCATCCATGGAAGTTCTTGGCATCTTCCACGATCTTCTTAAAATATGGCTCTATTGCATTCCTCTGCAGGGATCTGCTCTCAAATGCCTTTTTAATTCCTGTTACGTCGGGATTTCCTCCAAACAGGGAGGAAACATCAACGGAGGACCTTTCCTGATAGTCCCTCCTATCGTGTCCTCTTCCATAACTTCCTTTTGGGTAATACGGCACAAAACTCACCCCCTAATCGCCATCAAAACAATCTTCAAAACTCCATCAACCCAGTAAATCGGCTGGGGTTCCCCAGCCTGGAACTTCTTCACGTCTATTCCCACGAGCTCGGGGAACAGATCGGAAAGCTTGTGCCTGCCGAGCAGGTAAGCCGTCAGGTATGCCCACTTCACGCTCTTCGGATCCCTGACGTAAAGTTCCCTGAACTCAAGGAGCCTCCAGAGAAGGCCTTTCTTCGACTCCAGTTTCCCGCTCAGCCTACCGTCGCCGGCGTAGATTCTCGGTTTGTAGGAGTTCCACAGTTCTTCATACTGCTCCCAGCGGTAGGAGAGTGCATGCTTCCTGTCCTTCGGCCTGCTCCTCTCGACAACGAAGATTCTGTTCCTCCCTTCATCCTTTGCCCTCTCAAGCCTCTCGCTCACAGCCTCTGCTATTCTGTAGATTGGTGTCTTTTCATCGAAGTATCCGACCCCCATTGAGAGTGTCAGGCCTTCCCCGGTGTATGCTCTGAATGTGTTCCTTATCCTGAAGGCCAGCTCAAAGGTCTGATCCCATGCACCTGCTATGAAGAAGTCATCACCGCCGGCGTAGACGACAACGATGTCCGGCTCTTCGGGCCACTTCCTCAGCGATGGAACCTCTCCTATTATGTCGCTGAACTTTCCTTCGATTATCGCCCTTAGATAGCCCTTAAAGAAATAGTCCATGAAGCGTGAAGCTGTGGCGAGCTTTGAAGGGCTGTCCATAGTTCCGAAGAATTCGCCCAGCCTGTCCACATCTCCCTTGATGATGCCTATCCTCTTAGCTCCTGTTGAGGCACCAGCGAGTTCCGTAAACGTTGCAACTCCTCTCTCTTTGCTCCTCTTGAAGTAGTCCGCCACAAAGTAGGGGACGAAAAGTGTATCGCCAAGATTCTCCGGAGGATCAAGTGTGTTCTTGAGGAGAAGTGACTCGCCCTTAAGGCCTCCTGCTTCATACGGAATAAAGTACCGGAACGGCCCTTTTGCGATGCCCTCGCCCTCGTGAGCCTTCCTGTCCAGTACGAACCCTTTAAGCTTCGGCAGCTTTTCACCCAGTCTGAAGAGCTCTTTACATGTTTTGCAGGCCTTCAAGTTTGGATCATCGCTCAGCCTGAAAGACTCAAGCTCGCTCTCCGGGACTTCCTTTCCGCAGACGGAGCACTCCTCAAGTCTCCCACCGGCTTTTGGTTCTTTGAACAGGCCTTCGACCTCGCCGAAGCGCCTGAGCTTTCTGAGGGTCAGTCTCTCCTTGAGCCTTTTTCTTGCATCAGCAAAGAGGTTATTATCTCCCCTTCTCCCGAGCTCCTCACCTGTTACAGGTTCCCATTCTATAGCGAGGTAAATGCTCCCGTCGAACTCACTGTAGAGCCACTTGACGGTTTTCTTCCTGATATCTTCGAGCTCCTGCAATGCCTCAGCTGTGTTCTGGGCAATTATGAGGAAGTGCCCGCCCGCGTTGAAGATCACGTTTGCCCTTGTGAGCCCAAGCCTTGAGAGTATCTCAAGCACGACATCCCATCCTATGAGGTCAAGGTATGAGCTCCTCGCGCGCAGGTATTTCAGCGTTCCTTTTCCAGTTACGCCGTATATGAAGTTCTGTATCCCTGAAAAGTCTCCTTCTATCAGGAGAAACCGCTTTTCTTTCCTGCATTTTCCATTCTTAACATCCTCTGCAGTGCACCCGCTCCGGAGCATGGCAAGGGCTATGGCAGATGTCATACGCATATGGTCGTAGAGCGAAATAACATTGTTTTCAGTCGTGAAGGAGCTAACAAAGGTCAGGTATTTTTCAAGGATGGGCAACACCCTGTCAGTTCTGATGGGCACAGAGGACAGCTCGTCCCACAGCAGTTTTACAATGCGCCTGTAAGCGTCGCCTTTTACCGGGACAGGCCTGGAGGGAAAGGGGAGAGACTGAAGGCTGGAGACATCAAGTTCAGCCACGGGATATGCCCTCTCGGGATTGAAAACTGCGCGGAGCGGTCTTGAGATGTTTACCTTCCCTTCTCCCCTCTCACCTGCTGAAAGATTGTCAGCCTCATAGACTATCCACAACCCTCTGTAAAGTTCTTCCTCTGACAGGCCAAACCTCCCAGGCACTACCTCCTTTATCTTTCTCCTGACGACGGTTTCGTCCTTCAGGTGGTCTATGTGATGGAACTCTGAGAAAAGGGCAAGAAGCTCGAACTCTTCCTTTTTTGTGTTCCTCGCGAGCTCCCTGAGGAACTCAGCGCCCTGTCTTGAGTGGTCGCCGGGGTAAAGTCCTGCGCGCTGAACAGGTTTCCCCACATCATGGAGAAGTCCTCCAAGGGATACAAGCTCTGAAAGCCTCAATCAATCACCTCCTTATAGGGTTCAGAAATCCAAAACCGAGGCTGTTCTTCTCGCCGAGACCGGCGTCCATTATGAAGCGGTAGAACCGCCTCTCCCCCGGTTTTATCCTTTCCTTTTCAAGCAGCTCCCAGTTGGAGCCTATTACTGCAAAGGGAACACCGTTCTTAACGACTTTAACATAAACGTCCAGCTTGCCGTTTTTCCTGAGCTTGGGTATCATCCTGTCAAAAATCGGCCCCTCAAGTATGAAGTCTTCACGGTAGAAGGCGTTATATTTTTTCTCGGCGTTCTCCTTGAGGCGCTTGAGAAAGAAAAGCAGGTCTCTGTGTTCATGAAGTTTAAAGTACTCATTTTTCTCCTTGTCCATATAGAGGACAACAGGAGAGCCAGTCTGGAAGCGTCTTCTGAGAGGGAGGTTTATTCTCTTTGTTTCTGCAACTTCCGCTTCGATTTTTCCTATATGCACCCGCCCCCTGTTTTTCAGGGAATCGTGCAGGGCTTGTATAAAACTCCTGTCAGGCGAGGAAACAAGAATACAGGGCCTCCCCTTGGAGTCAATGAAGACATCGGAGAAGGTGAAGAACTTGAACCTCGGTTCATCGTGCCGCTCACCATATTCGGTGCCGCGGAGGAGGTTGTAGATAAAGCCCTGAATAGCGTGTTTGTTGAGATTTTTAACAGCTGATGCGTCTTCGGCATTCAGGGAAATGAGGATCCTCACAGTGTCCCCCTCGGTTTAAAGTTATCTATATATCATCACCATAGGTTATAAATCTTATTATCTAGGAAGATATTGGTTTTTGCCGCTTCTGTGGCCGTCCTGCAAAATATGGATCAGCTTCTGTTCAGGGCTTTATTAAATCGATAGAACCGCGCTTTGGCTGTTTTCAAGTTTCACAGCTTACTTCTCAAGAACATAGAAGAACCTTTCAAGGCTCTTGTGAACTCTCTGATAGTATTTTCCGACCAGCTTAAAGCCAATCCTCTCCGCCTCTCTCTCGCCGTCGAAGTCTGCTGGAAAGGCTATCACAAGCCTCCCGCCGTCCTGAAGAACGGCATGCATGCTCCTGAGGGCTTTTCTGTAGAGCTCATCTCTCCTTCTTCCGGCTAAAGTTGCGGAGGTGCCGTAGGGCGGATCAGTCGCTATGGCCTCAAACTTCTTCTCCGGAAAGAGCTCCTCAAGCTTTGTTGCATCGCCGCGTATGAGCCTGTAATTTTTAATCCCAAAGTGCTCAAGGTTTCTCCCTGCCCCTTCAACCATCTCCTCCCTTATGTCGACGCCGTAGACCTTCAGGCCGAGCAGGCCGGCCTCCATCAGAATCCCTCCGGCGCCCATGAAGGGGTCGAGGAGCTCCCTCCTGGCTTTCGTGAGGTTCACCATCGCCCTTGAAATTCTCGGGTGCAGCGAAATCGGCCTGAAAAACGGCCTGTGATGGGCTTTTCTCCTCTCGAAGTCCTTGGGGTCAAAAAAGCGCCTCCTTATTCCTGCGTAGAGCCTCTTCCCGCAGTAGACTCTGA
>WAPO01000067.1 GCA_015520705.1 Thermococcus sp.
AGGAGGGCTACGCTCCAAGGTTCAGGAACATTTTCAGGGCGTTGAGCGTTCCAAACACAACGGTGAGGCTCTTTGGAAAGCCCTCGGCGTATAAGGGAAGGCGTCTTGGCGTTGCCCTTGCTTGGGACAAAGATGTGCAGGAGGCGAAGAGGAAAGCCGAGAAAGTCGCCCACATGATAGAGCTCAAAACGAGGAGCGGGGAGTGGCAGGGTCAGGAGTTCATCAGGAGAAAGCATCTGCTATAAGCTCTTCTCCAATTTTAAAAAGAGAAAATTTCTTTTTAAGAAGAGCTGCTAAACAAACTCTAAAAAGAGAAGATGTTAACCCCTCATCCTCTCCCTGTACTCCTCAAGCTTCTTCTTCAGGCTTTCATCCTTCAGCGCCAGAATTTCAATTGCGAGCAGTGCTGCGTTCTTTCCGTTGTCTATCCCCACAGCAGCGACAGGCACCCCCGGCGGCATCTGGACTATGCTCAAGAGAGAATCCAAGCCGCCGAGCTTGGCCGAGACCGGGACTCCTATCACGGGCTTTGTGATATGGGCGGCTATAACCCCCGGTAGAGCGGCGCTCAAGCCGGCAATGGCCACAAAAACATCATAGTCTCTCCTCGCCAGCTCCTCGACTTTCTCCGGGTTCCTGTGGGCGGAAGCGACCTCAACGTCGTGCTCAACACCAAACTCCTCCAGAACCTTAGTAACCTTCTCAGCTATATGGGAATCACTTTTACTCCCCATCACAACGAGGACTTTCATGCCATCACCGCACTTTCATCGTCTTTCCACCTTATAAATTTTGCCGTATTAATGTTAAAATAAAGCTTAAAAAGAATAGATTTTAACAAATTCATGGTGAAGCTCATGCGCGTTTTACTCGTTGGTGCAGGTGGAAGGGAGAGCGCTATTGCTGAGGCTCTTTCAAAGGATTCAGAGCTCTATGTGGTTGCAAAGCATGTAAATCCCGGAATTAAAAGACTTGTCCGTGGGTACGGGCTTACCAAAGAGACAGATGTCCAGAAAGTCCTTGATTTTGCCTTAAAGTGGAACATCGATTTGGCTTTTATCGGCCCCGAAGCACCTCTGGAGAAGGGGATTGTGAATGTGCTTGAAGAAAATGGAATTCCAACAGTCGGCCCTTCAAAGGAAGCGGCCCAGCTTGAGACGAACAAAGCCTTTGCAAGGGTATTGATGGAGAAATACAAAATCCCCGGGAGAAAGCTATTCAGGGTCTTTGATAACGTTGCCGAGATGAAGGCATGGATAGACGACTTTGGAAAGCCCGTTGTTGTAAAGCCCCTTGGATTGACGGGCGGAAAAGGCGTTAAGGTTGTGGGATACCAGCTTGGGGACAATGAGGAAGCTAAGGGGTATGCAGAAGCCCTTATCAAAAAGGATGGACGGGTTCTCATAGAGGAGCGCACAGATGGTGTGGAGTTTACGTTTCAGGTTTTCACGGACGGAAAGAAAATCATTCCAATGCCACTCGCTCAGGACTATCCGCATGCCTATGAAGGCGATGTTGGACCGATAACCGGTGGGATGGGCTCATATTCCTGTGAAAACCACCTCCTGCCCTTTGTAACAAAGGATGACTATGAAAAAGCTCTGAAGACTCTGGAAAAGACGGTCGAAGCGATGCGCAAAGAGGGAACACCATACAAGGGAATCCTCTACGGCCAGTTCATGCTGGCCAGAGATGAGCCGAAGATAATTGAGTTCAATGCCCGCTTTGGAGACCCGGAAGCGATGAACGTCCTGCCAATCTTAAAAACCTCCCTCCTCGAAATCTCGGAGGAGATAATTGACGGCAGCTTAAGAAAAGCGGAGTTTGAGAAGAAAGCCACCGTTGTGAAGTATCTCGCGCCAAAGGGCTATCCCGCTGATCCAATAAAGGGCGTTAGGCTCGAAATCAGGGAGGATAAAATCAGGGAAGAGGGGGCTAAGGCCTACTATGCCTCTGTGGATGAAAGCTTCAGGATGCTCGGCTCTCGTGCCCTGGCAATTGTTGGAATCGCTGATTCTCTGGAGGAGGCGGAAAAAATCGCGTCCGCTGGGATAAAGCACGTCAGGGGCGAGATTTTCTACCGTGCTGACATTGGCACGAGGGAGAGCATTGCAAAGAGGATTGAGCTTATGAAAGCGATAAGGGGTGAATGACATGATTGAGAGGGAGCAGATTCTGGAAGTTTTGAAAAATTATGATAGAGAAAACATAATTATCGGGGTGATAGGGAGCCACTCCGCCCTCGATATAGCCGATGGAGCAAAGGCTGAAGGCTTTAAAACGCTGATAGTTTCCCAGAGGGGGAGACACAGGACTTATGCAGAATACTTCAGGCTTAAGAAGACGAAGGACGGCCTGACGAAGGGCTTCATCGATGAGGTGCTCGTTCTGGAGAAGTTCGGCAAAATTATCGATATTCAGGAAGAGCTGAGGAAGAGGAATGTTATCTTCGTTCCCAACCGCTCCTTTGTGGTTTACACGGGCATTGACAGGGTTGAAAACGAGTTCCGCATCCCCCTCTTCGGGAGCCGCAATTTACTCCGGAGTGAGGAGAGGAGCGAAGAGAAGAGTTACTACTGGCTCCTTGAAAAAGCCAATCTGCCCTACCCAGAGCCCGTTAAACCGGAAGAAATTGACGACGTTGGCCTCGTAATAGTCAAACTTCCCCATGCAAAGAAGAGACTTGAGAGGGGTTTCTTTACAGCCGCATCCTACAGGGAGTTCAGGGAGAAGGTGGAGCGCTTGATTAAGCTCGGTGTCATCACCGAAGAGGATCTGAGCAAAGCGAGGATAGAGCGCTACATCATAGGCCCGGTTTTCAACTTCGACTTCTTCTACTCGCCGATTGATGAAGAGGTGGAGCTTCTCGGCATTGACTGGCGCTTTGAGACGAGCCTCGATGGTCATGTGAGACTGCCAGCCCCCCAGCAGATGACATTACCAGAGCATCAATTTGAACCTGAATACACCGTCTGCGGGCATGCAAGCTCAACCCTGAGGGAGTCCCTCCTTGAGAAGGTCTTCAAGATGGCCGAGCGCTATGTGAAAGCGAGTCAGGAATATTATCCGCCGGGAATAATCGGGCCATTCACACTCCAGACGGCCGTTGATAAAGACCTCAACTTCTATATCTACGATGTGGCTCCAAGGACAGGCGGCGGAACGAACATCCATATGGCCATGGGGCATCCATATGGAAACGCCCTCTGGAGGATGCCGATGAGCACCGGAAGAAGGATTGCACTTGAGATAAAGAGGGCTATAGAGCTGGATGAGCTTGAGAAGATTGTTACATGATTTACAATTTCTTGATTACTTTTTAAAATTTTATTCGTTTAAAAATTCCGAATTTGTGAAAAGGAGCTTTTTATGAATTACTTTTTTTAGAAATTTAATAACTTTAAATTACAAACCTTAAGTTTACAAAAAATTTAAATAATGCTCACAACTTTATGAAGTTTGGTGATGTAAATGAATGATCCTAAGGAAATTCCCCAGATTGTGGAGGAAGAAACTGAAGAGTGGACTTTTTCAGATACTCAAAAAGGCAACGAAAAATGGGGCTCAATTCTCTGATTTTTCCAATCTTTTTGTTTTATTTTAAAATTCATAATGTCAAGGATGGGAGATATCGGGGGCGATTAATTTATGACTGGGCATATCTTATCCAGCAAATGGATTTTCAGAGCTGAAAAAAATGGGGGATGTTTATATAATCCAAGAACTCAGGATTTTCTCGTAGTTAATGAGTCTGCAAGAGACATTTTACTCACAATAGAGGATACATGTTTATCCCCTGAGGAAATTCATACCATCTTGAGCGCAATATACGACAACAGCATTCCTATCAATCAAATAAAACATCTAATTAACGAGCTATTTTCCAGAGGAATAATTCAATTGTGTTCACTAGGGGAGTTTCAAAAAAATTACACAGAAATCGTAGACAAGATTAAACAAACAATATCCCTTCTACAACAGTCGAAGGCACCTTTCGTTGCTCCAACCTCTATGGATATTTATCCTACCATGTTATGCAATTTTAGCTGCAGCTTTTGCTATGTGGGAGATAACGCTAGAAGACAATTTGAGAAATATACAATGTCGTTTGATACTTTTAAGAGAATTGTTGACGAGGCATCAAAAGAGAAAGTATTCTACCTGAGCATTCTCGGGGGAGAGCCTCTGTTAGTTCCTTGGCTAGAAGATGCCATAGACTATGCCAAACATAAACGGATTAGATTAGAAATAGTCTCAAATGGATATTTAATCACTCGGTCTATTGTCGAAAAGTTGGCTGATAACCCTTATGCTCATATAAATATATCCCTACATGGTGTTCCGAATATTCATGATTCTCTCGTTGGGTTTCCTAATGCCATGAAACAGATTTTAAAAAATCTGGACCTTCTAAAAGAGTATGGAGTTTCATTTGGAATTGGTTATACAGTCACCAGTTTAAACTCTGATTTACGTAATATAGAGTACGTTATTGAAATTGCTAAAAGATATAACGTAAAATATATTTCGTTGAGGCTATTTCAAGCAATGGGCAGGGGTTATTCCTCAAAAGAGTTCCGGGTATCTCCCTGTGAACTTTTTAAACTTCGTGAGGTGGTACAAAACCAAAATAAAGACCTCACTATTTATTTATTAGGGGCATTTGCCTTTCTGTATTATAATACTCCCATTCCCTCTCACCCGCTCAATAAGGAGAGAATTAGGTACTGTGGTGCAGGGGTACGAAAACTTGACATATTGCCTAACGGGGATGTAACACCGTGTATTTTGTTATGGGAATTAGATCCTGAAAACTATACTGTTGGAAACATCTGTGAAACTCCATTGCGAAAAATATGGCAGGTAGAAGATGGCATATTGACTTACCTGCGGAGCCGAAAAGCTCCAGTCGAATGCCATGGTTGCCAATACAATGAGATATGTAGAGGAGGCTGTCCCGCCCATTCACTAGCGGAACATGGCACTATGAATAAACGAGATCCCTATTGTCTAAAACTTGATAAAAACTGTAAGGAATCTAACAAATACCACGGGTGGGATAAATGAAGCGTGGGATACTAAAAATACAAGAAGATAATACTGCCGTATTGTATTATGGTGGTAAAAGATTGAAATTTAATCCGGTGGCTACAAAAATCATGACATCCATTTTAGAAAAAACATGCATTTGCAAGGATAAGTACATAAATTTAAATGAGATCTCCTCGGAATTAAGAATTCCTACTCAGTATGTGCTAGAGTTTGTTCAGGAATTAATTCAGAAGGGCATCCTTAGTGGAGAACTTAAACATCACTTTCTAATCGTTTTTGATGAAATCAGTAAAAAAATCAAAGTGGCTCGTGAAGGTTCTCTCCTTTATGTAGAATGGCTTATTACTTCCTTATGCCAATGTAGGTGTATTTATTGCAGACATGAAAAATACAAGCTTGGAGCAAATCTCGAACTTTCCACAAAAGAAGCGTTAAATGTCATCAAGCAGATGGCTGATATGGGTGTGGTATATGTTACTTTGAGTGGAGGAGAACCGCTAATACGAAAGGACATTTTTAAGATCATAAATGAACTCTACCAACATGATATAGAAATAAGGCTTGATACAAATGGATTGCTCCTAGACAAAAAAACTATCACTCAACTAGCAAGATTTCGTGATTTGTTAACACTTAGCATAAGTCTTGATTCGAGTATACCAGAAATAAATGAGACAATCCGAGTATGCTCTCCGGGAAGTACACAGAAGATAATGAAAAGTATTGGGGAAGCCAAGGCCACAGATATTATTGTAAATATATCCACTATCCTTACAAAGAAGAATGCCAATATAATTAACATTACTGAGCTATATAACTTCCTTTCAAAGAATAGTGTAGACACGTGGACAATTTCATTTGTGCGCCCTTTTGGGAGGGCAAGAGAAATTTGGTCGGAGATAGGTGTTCTTCCTACTGACACTCCAGAAGTTTCTTTAAATATAATAAAGCTTATGAAGGAAAGCACAAGGCCAACAATTCAATTCCTTTTAAATTCAAAAGAGCTCGCAACTTTTCTTAGGCTAAATCATTCACGTTTATTATCCAGTCCGACAGATATTAGCTCCCTCAAAATTTGTGAACATTGTACTAAGGGTGCATTCCTACATATAACTCCTTGGGGCGATGTTCTTCCTTGTTTAAATTTGCCTGAAAATATGGTTAGAGTGGGCAACTTAAGAATCTCCTCTTTGAGGGAATTATGGGAAAGGAGCAAGAGTGAAAATTTAATACATAACAAAAAAATAGTTGATCTTTTGGAAGACTGCAAATCCTGCAGGTATTTGAATGTATGTAGGGGAGGGTGTAGAGCACAGGCATTACAGTTCAACGGTAGTCTAACCAAGTGTGATCCAATAACAAGGAATAAACTGGAGTTTCTATTTACTCATGTCAAAAATGTCCCTCTTAAAAAATAGAGGTGTTAAAGATGCGCTGGAAAGAAGTGCCCAGGGATGCTAAAGCATACATCATTTACCACACCCTATTGGCTCCTCAGCTTATAATCCAGACTCTGTTCCCTCTCTACATGCTTTATTCCGGTTACTCTCTCCTTGAGGTTGGAGCGTTCTTCACGGTTGTGAACATAGCATCAATTCCAGTTACTTATCTCATAGGAAGAGCGTTCAATCGCTGGGATATCAAGAAAGGCATTCTTGTGATGGACTTCCTTGACGGAATAGCTTACGTCCTCTATGGCCTAGCTAAAGGGGCTTCCACTCCAATCACACTCTTCATTGGAAAGACCTTCGAGAAGCTTTCCGCTATCTTCCATCCTCTTTATCGCGCCTACGAGCAGATAATTTATCCCGAGGAAAAGTACGAGGAAATATTCGCCTGGCACCTCCGTTTGCCCCAGATAGCCAGGATTGTAACTTTCCCAATCCTCGGCTACCTCTTCGGCTATGTCTACACAAAGCCAGAGCACTACCGTTTAGCGTTCATAGGCTTTGGACTGCTTTCGATCTTCACGATGGTATATGTGTGGCTCGTTCTTCCCTCCGTCGGGAAAGAAGAACGCATCATGCAACAGAGATTTACGTTCAGGATTGGGGAGTTTAAGTTACTCTTGGCGTTTGAGACTCTCCTAATGCTTGCATGGTTCCTCGCGCCGGAGATAGTGCTCATCAACTACGTCATCTTTGTGCTCAAAAAGACGGTCTTCGAAGTTACATTGATAGCTGTAGCCAGCAGCATCGCCGCTGTAATCGGCACCTACGCCAGCGAGAGAGTTCCAAAGGAGAAGGGCTTCAGGGCAATAGGCTTTGGGATGTTCCTCAGTGCTCTCTATGCACTGATAATGTCTTTATCTCCCCCATTCTGGCTGGTTATCCTTGCCTATGCCCTTGAAGAGTTCGGAGACAATCTATGGTTCCCCTTCTACCGTTCGTGGATGTTCAAGCTGATTCCAAAGGAGCGAGCAAGCGAATTTCACGCAGCGATAACAAGCTATCAGAAGGTAATAGCTCTCTTTACGCCCTTCGTTGCCGGAGCATTAGCTAGCATTCACGCGACGCTACCCTATGCGGTAAGTTTTACTCTATTTGTTGTGATAGGGGGGCTCTTTTTCAAAATGTCCCACAAATCTTCAGAGACCTTTGGCGTCCTTTCGGAGCAAAATAAAGAAAAGAAACTATGATACCAGCGCCATTATTTCTTTCTCATCTTTGCTTTTTGTGCAGATGTACCCGAGCTTTCTTTTTCTTGAGTAGCCTACCACGGTATCTTTTCCATGGTAAAACACGATGTCATTATCCCAGGCGTCTCTCTTTAATCCTTTAATCGCTTTCTCGTTGAGTTCTCTTCTGAAGATGATGCAGGTTCCGTCCTTGCACTCTAAGGCTTCCGTTTTTTCAGGCCACAGGAGGTTGAGCCTTAGGGCATGGTTTAGAACTTCTTCTTGGAGTGTAAGCCCGGGGAGAACTCCCCTTGATCTGTTGTGGTCGAGTATCATTATAAGCCCTCCAGTTAATGCCCACAGCGGGGGATCGTTCTCCTCGTAGTCTCCGCCAAGGTTGGTGTATGGGTTTGCATACAGGAACTCTGGAATCCTGCGCTTCCACATCATGAACTCGGCAATCCTCGTCAAGCGAATTATTCTATTGGAGATAATCCTGTAATCTTCGTACCATCTTATGTCGTTGCCCCACTTGAGGTTCACCCGTTTTAGCTTCCCGAGCCATATGTCCTCGTCGAGCTTCGTTTTAAACAGGCTGTTCTCCCTCACAAATTCGTAGGCTTCAAGGAAGATTTTATAAGCCTCCTTCACGAGTTTGAACCGACGAAGGGCGAAGTTGTAAACAACGGCCTCACTCAGGTTCCATATAACCTCCTGAATAGAACCTATTGGATCTTCAGATTTTCCGTCTTTCACGAGCTCCCACTCTCTCTTTGCTTTTTCGTGGAATTCCCTACCCTTTTCATCGAAGTCTTTCAGCGTGTTCTGATATTCCTCCCAGTAATCAATCTCCTTGGGCTTGGGAAAACTCTCCAGGGCCTTTAT
>WAPO01000068.1 GCA_015520705.1 Thermococcus sp.
CAACTATCAACCCGCTTATCAGGTTGCCTATTATTGCACCAACGGAGCTGGTAAGGTTGTAGGTTCCTATCAGGGAGCCCCGCTTCTCCGGCGGTGCCCGGCGGGAGATTATCGAGGACGTCTTCTACCGCGCCTGGGCAGAGGAGAGACCCGACGTCATAGTCACCCACGGCGAGGGCTCGCTCCTTCACCCGGCGTTTCCAGGCGGCTTTGAGCTCATCGGTGCCGGCAGACCCGACTTCATCGTCCTTCAGCATGCGCCTGGAAGAGTGGTCTTCGACGACTTCCCCCAGTACAGGATTCCGCCGCTTGAGAACTACATAAGGATGATAGAGCTCCTCTCCGGGAAGCCCCCCGTGGCGATTACGATAAACACCCAGAACCTCACGAAGGAGGAGGCCCTCGAATGGGCTCGGAGGATAGAGAGCGAGACCGGAATCCTGACGCGCGTCCCGTTCTACCAGGGTGTCGAGGATATAGCCAGGCTGATAGCCACCAGGGCGAAGGAGCTTGGAGAGGTGAGGGCGAGTGAGCCTGCCGGAGCTGAAGTGCTTTGACTACATCCTCATAGAGAGGCCAAAGGTCTCCGCGAGGCGGATTTCATCGAGATACATCCTCGGCATCGAGGGCGATGAACTCAGTTATAACCTCATCCACCGCTACCACGAGAGAATCCCAAAGGTCGAAGCCTTCGCCAAGCTGGTCAGCATGATTCCAGCAATAAACTACGGCCTCTTCACTCCAGAGATACGCTTTGACTTTTCCCTCGACCCTAGAGACCTGAGGTTCTTCCGCGACATGATGGAGGTCACGGCAAGGGACATCTTCGTTAACAGGATAGTCCAGAGGACGGGCTTCGTCAGGGAGGAGTACATTCCAGCGGAGGTAACCCCTGAGATGGCCGAGCCGATGGCGGAGCCCTTCCCAGAAGGCGTTGAGGAGGAACCCATCGACTTCGAGCCTGATTACAGCAAATGCGCTGTGATGCTCTCCGGTGGCAAGGAGAGCCTCCTCACATATGGTATGATGAAGGAGCTCGGCTGCGAGGTCTATCCCTTCTTTTACAACGAGTCGGGCGGCCACTGGAAGGTGGCAATCCCTGCCTACCGCTGGTTCGAGAGGAACGAGCCGAGGACGAGGAGGGTCTGGAGCAACGCCGACAGGCTCTATACCTTCATAGAAAAGAACATGAGAATCCTCCAGAACGTGGGCAAGCCAAAGGCCGAGGTCTATCCGATAAGGCTGTTCTTCTTCGCGGGCTACTCCTTCGCCTTCCTCCCGTTGATTTACAAGTATAGGGTTGGAAACCTGCTCTTCGGCAACGAGTACGACGACCCGAGGGGGCTGAGCTACGAATACAACGGAATCCATCACTATTACGCTACCTACGACCAGAGCTGGGACTTTGAGAAATACATGACGCGCTGGTTCGCGGAGAGGGGTCTTGGGATAAGACAGTGGTCGGCAGTGCGGCCGATAACCGGCCTCATCGTGGAGCGCGTGCTTCACAGCCGTTATCCAGAGCTCTTCAAACTCCAGAGGAGCTGCCACTCGGTCCACAGGGAGGGGGAGGACTACGTCCCCTGCGGGAAGTGCTTCAAGTGCAACGGAATCCTCACCTTCCTCCTCGCAAACGGCATAGACCCTTCCATAATAAAATACAAGCCCGAGCACGTTGAAGGCCTCGCCAGGCGCATAAATGAAGGAAAAATCCGGCTGGACAGGGACGAGCTTGAGCACTCCCTCTACCTCATAAAGTGGAGAAACCCAGAGTTCCCGCTCGACGGAAAGCCCCGCTGGCACGTTGAAATGCTCCACTTCGACGGCAGGAACTCGAGCTTCGACGCGATTCCTGAGGAGTTCCGCGAGAAGGTCTACGGACTGCTGGAACCCTACACGAAGGGTTATGCTTATTTAAAGGACAACTGCTGGATTAAAATATCACAGGAGGAGGCATTAAATGACCTTTCGAAAGAGAAAGAAGCAGCATCCCCTACCACCTGTTGAGGAGACGGCAGGAACTTTCACTATCGTCGATGGAGAGGATTACCTCGATGAGATATTCGAAAACGACATGAGGATAAGCAGATCCTTTTCACACTTTCAGCTGAGTGAGGAGGAATATAAGGAAAATTACGGTAGGGTAATTAGAGAGCTTTCAGCAACGGGAGAGCATAAGTTTTTTGTGGCAATCGATAGATACGGGCGCTATCTCGGCCACGTGTGGATCTGTCTGAAGATCGACACAGTTGATTTTGTCCCATCAGCTTATATCCTCGACATTGAAACCCTCTTTCCCAGAATAGGAATAGGAGGAGCACTACTCAATAGGGCTGAAGAGTGGGCGCATGAAATGGGTGCAAAAAAAGTGTCCCTGCGTGTCGATCTGAAAAATCCTGCAAGGACGTGGTATGCCAAGAAGGGCTACTCAGAGAGGGCAGTCATTATGGAAAAGCTTCTTTAACTTTTTATTTCAAACCTCTGGTTTTCGAAAAACCCTTTTCCAAAGTCTCCAAGAACATACTGATGGCCGTGAGGGGAAGGCTCATTTTGAAGAAGACCACAATCCCCTTTGAAATCACAAAGGATGGTGAAAGGATATCCCTGAGAATTGAACTCTCCGAAAAGCCGCTCGAGTACTCCGTGGACTGCCCGTGCCTTGAACCGCTGGAGCTCCTCGGCCTCTTTCTGCCCGTTCTTGAAGAGGAACTGGGTGAGATAGAGGGGGTTTTCGTTGAGGAGGTTAGAGAAAAAAGAGGGGAGAAAGGAGAACTCACTCCCCCCTGAAGAGCTTGCGGAGATTCCTCCCAAAGGGCGGCCACACGACGCCTTTATCTGTGATTATTCCTGTCAGATATTTGTGCGGCGTGACATCGAAGGCCGGATTGTAGACATCGACGTCAGGGGCTATTTTACAGCCGCCACAGGTAAGGACTTCCTCCGGATTTCTCTCCTCGATCGGTATATCCTTCCCGCTCTTCAGGCTCATGTCTATTGTGGAGAGCGGCGCAACGGTGAAGAACGGAATCCCGTGCTCTTTGGCAAGAACCGCTAGGGTATATGTGCCTATTTTATTGGCGAAGTCGCCGTTGGCAACGATTCTATCTGCACCAACAATTATGGCATCTACTTTGCCCTGCTGCATGACGAAGCCGGCCATGTTGTCGGTTATGAGTTTTAAGGGTATCCCATCGTAGTGATACTCCCAGGCTGAAAGCCTTGCACCCTGAAGAACCGGCCTCGTCTCGTCCACCCAGAGGAGCTTCAGTGTTCCATCGCGGTGCATAACCCTCAAAACAGCTCCAACGGTTCCAAGCTGGACGGTTGCCAAACTGCCGGCGTTGCAGTGCGTGAGAACCCTTCCCTCCGGGAGTATTTCTGCACCATAGTGGCCCATCCTGAGGTTTGCTTCAACATCCTCATCGGCGATCTTTTGAGCTTCAGCGACGATGATCCTCTTAATCTCGTCAAGCGGGCTCTCAAGGTTCTCCTCCACGAGCTTCTTTATCCTGTTGAGGGCCCAGAAGAGGTTCACCGCTGTGGGCCTCGTGTTCTTGAGTCTGTCGTAGGCTGAATAAAAGCCGTCCATGAACTCGTCTTTGGTCTTGGCTTTCGTCGTGTTCGCGTAGAGAGCGAGACCGAAGGCGGCCGCAGCACCTATTGCTGGAGCACCCCTGACCTGCATGGTTTTTATCGCCCGGGCAACATCATCCACCTTTTTCAGCCCTATAATCCTGAACTCGCGAGGGATTGCCGTTTGATCAATCAGATAAACGGTGCGCTCCCTGTATTCAACACTCCGCGGAAGTCTGGTGAGGTCTTCAGGTCTGTACTTCACAGCCACCACCCTAAAGGCTTTATCCTTATAGTTTAAAAATTCAATTGGTGATTTCATGAGGATATTCGTTACCGGCAAGCCGGGGGTTGGGAAGACGACGCTCATACTCAAAGTTGCTGAAGAGCTGAGGGCGAGGGGCTTCAGGGTTGGCGGCATGGTAACGCAGGATGTTAGAGAGCACGGCAGAAGGGTGGGGTTTAAAATCAGAGCGCTGGATACGGGTGAGGAGGGCATCCTCGCATGGATTGGCGAAGGACACCCGAAAGTAGGTAGATATGCTGTCAATCTATCCGATCTGGAGAGAATCGGGGTTGAGGCCATCAGAAGGGCGATAAATAATGCCGATTTAATCATCATCGACGAGATAGGAGCGATGGAGCTTAAAAGCGGGAAGTTTGAGAAAGTTCTTGAAGAAGCTATAAACAGCGGAAAGCCAATGCTTGCAGTTCTCCATAGGAAACTTGTGGATCAGTTCAGGGGAATGGGCAGAATTTACACGGTCTCATATGAGAACAGGGAGCGTCTGAAGGATGGAATCGTGGATATCCTCCTAAAAAGCATTGAAAGAAACACCTAACCTGCCTGTGAAAAATAGCACTTGGTGAAGTCACTGCCCTCTTATTAAATCCTTGCAGTTTTCACAGACCCACATCTCATTGCCTTCGTGTATGACCTTGTACAGAGGTCCGTACTGTCCGCAAAGCTCGCAGATCCCATAGACTTCTGTTTCGGGCTCTTCTTCAGGCTCCTCCGTGTTGTACATGTTGAGCGCCGCTAGCAGATCAGCAGCGGTTACAAATCCGATCGGCTTCCCGAGCCTTGTTACCAGAAGCCTCCTTATTCCCTTATCCATCATCTTGTCAATGGCATCCTGAACCTCGTAGTCATCTTCAATCGTTATAGGGTTTTTTGTCATGACCTCGGCAACCTTCACATTTCTCGGGTTTTTCTCCTTTGCCACGACCTTGTTCAGTATGTCTCTGTCCGTGATTATTCCGACGATCTCATCATCTTCAACGACGACCGCACTGCCGACTTTGTTTTTCGCCAGAATTCTGGCCACCTTATGGATACTATCCCCGGGATGCACAATAACGGCCTTCCTCTTTACCACTTGTCCCACGGTGACTCTTGGAACCATTGCTACACCTCCTGTCAATGGAGGATTTGGGAGAGAACTTAAAAATGTTTTGGGGTTAAAAATTCCGCTTATTAAGGTAGTAGCTGAGCAGCAGAAAGACCGCGATGAAGCTCCCCAGGGCGGCTATGTATGGAAGATAGGGATGTGGGGAGGCCTTCACTGCATGAGCAGGACTTGTAGTGGTGTTAGCTACTGCTTTTGTCGCCACAAACAGCCTCGATACATTTGACTGGCTTTCAACAGCCTTGGTCTGGTTAACAGCTGCAATCGCGGGTTTTACCATGCTGGCCACAAGCTTATACACTCCCATGGCTATAAGCCCGGCTATGCTCAGACTTATTACCTGAACCTTCTCAAATGTTCTGAGGAACTTCTTTTTGGCCTGAGGCTTTCCGGGCAGCAGCAGAATGGGCTTTGGAGAGGCTCTGTAGAGCTTAACCTCCTGCAGCCTCTTCCCGTATTTCTTCCCCGCAACCTCAACAAGACCGACCCTGGTCATCTTATCAATGTGATACGAGACGGTTGAAATCGGCATGTCGAGCCTTGAAGCGATTTCGCTGATTGAAAGCTCCCCATCCTGGAGAAGCTGGAGAATGGCAAGTGCCTTATCATTAAGCAGAATCTGGGCAAGCTCTCTGGCTTTTTCATCACTGGCATGTATCGTCTCAAACTTCAAAAACTCCCCCCTTGGAGGGTTTGAATGAAGAGGATATTAAGCTTTCCATCACTTCAGAAGGAGTTGCAGTGTAAAGTTATGAAAAGGAAAGAAAAGCTAAGCTCACGGCTTCTCCATGATGATCTCAATTGTTGAGGTGTTGGCTGTTCTGCCATCGGCAGTTGGGAGCTCCTCTGTGCCGATCTTGATCTCCTTCACTCTGACCTCTGGGAGGAATCTGTTCCTGACGATCTCTGCAACGTCGACAGCTCTACTAATGGCCCTTCCTCTGGCCTTGACGCTAACTTCCTTAGCGCCCTCGTTGAACTGGGTTATAACGGCGAGGACGTAGTTCATAACAGGCTTCTTTCCTATGTAGACAACATGTTCTTCTGCCATCTTTGGCACCTCCGAAATTTTGTCGTAACATTCTCAGGAGATTAGGTTAAATACTTTTCGGTAGCCTGAGCTTTATCCGGCATTTCTGCGGCTTTTTGGTGGTTTTGAAGCGGGCTCAAGCCGGTGCATCTGCTTGTCAAAGCAAAAAGTTTTAAGCAGGAAAATTATCATTTACATGGTGATAAAATGGCCGTTCATCCGATAGATTACCGCTACGGGAGCGAGGAAATGAGGAGAATATGGGAGGAGGGGAACAAGCTTCAGAAGCTCCTCGATGTTGAGGCGGCTCTCGCGAGGGCCCATGCCAGAGTTGGGAACATCCCGGAGGAGAGCGCGCGGGTAATCTCCGAGAGGGCAAACACCAAGCTTGTCAGGCTTGAGCGGGTTAAGGAGATAGAGGCAGAGATACACCACGATATAATGGCCGTTGTTAAAGCCTTAAGCGAGGTCTGCGGCGAGCATGGGAAATACGTGCACCTCGGAGCCACATCAAACGACATCATTGACACCGCCAATGCACTTCTGATAAAGGAAAGCCTAACTATAGTGGAGAATGACCTGAAAGAGCTCCGATCGATTCTAAAAAACCTCGCCAAAGAACACAGGAGGACTGTCTGCATAGGCAGAACCCACGGGCAGCATGCTGTTCCAACAACCTACGGGATGAAGTTCGCGATATGGCTCGATGAGGTGCAGAGGCATATAGACAGGCTGAACGAACTCAGGGATAGGGTTCTCGTTGGCCAGATGAGCGGTGCAGTTGGCACCATGGCGAGCTTCGGTGAGAAGGGCCTCGAAATCCAGCGCCTCGTCATGGAAGACTTAGGACTTAAGCCGGCACGGATAAGCAATCAGATAATCCAAAGGGACGTTTATGCCGAGCTCATGGCGTTTCTGGCGCTTGTTGCTTCAACGCTCGACAAGATCGCCCTTGAGATAAGGAACCTCCAGAGGACTGAAATCTTGGAGGTCAGCGAGCCCTTCGGGAAGAAGCAGGTTGGCTCTTCAACGATGCCCCACAAGAGGAACCCCATAAGGAGCGAGAAGATCAGCGGTCTAGCAAGGGTTCTCTACTCCAACGTGATTCCAGCTTTGCTGAACAACCCGCTCTGGCACGAGAGAGACCTGACCAATTCGTCCGTGGAGAGGGTTATTCTGCCGGAAAGCTTTATGCTGCTGGATGAGATGCTCAAGAACATGAAGAAAGTCCTTGCGGGCCTTGAGTTCTTCCCCGAGAACATCAAAAGAAACCTCTATCTAACAAACAACCTGATCATGGCAGAGCCGCTGATGCTTAAGCTTACAGATAAGGGAATGGGCAGGCAGGAAGCTCATGAACTCGTCAGACAGCTTGCCATGAGTGCTTTTCAGAATGGGAGAGACCTGATAGAGGTCGCAAAGGAAAATCAGACCGTCAGGAAGTTTTTGAGTGAGGAGGATTTTGAAAGTCTGAAGCCTGAGAACTACATAGGTCTTGCCACTGAGATAGTGAATAATGTAATCGCATGGATAGAAGAGAAAGAGCTGAAAGAACGGCTATGAGCCTTCCATCTGCCTGTTCCTGTTTTCTGCTCTCTTTTTCATCCTCCCATCCTACCTCCCGGTTCAACTCTCAAATTTTTGTGTGAATTGCTACTTTATTAGGATGTTGAA
>WAPO01000069.1 GCA_015520705.1 Thermococcus sp.
CAGCTTGTCGCCTTCGAGTAGCTGTATTTGATGCTAGCCTTTCTCAGGAGCACTGTACCCCTGTGGGCGAGCAGGACGTCACCGGTTCCCGCGGAGACCCTCAGGTAGCCGTTCGAGACGCTGACGCTGTATATACCGAGCTTCCCGTATGAGCCATCACAGAACGTGCCCTTCACCAACTGCCCGGGCAGCAGCAGGGTCAAAACCATCAGCAGGAGACCCACGACCAGGATGTATTCCTCAGCTTCCATAACCCCTCAAAAAAGAGATGGAATCATAGTTTAAATGCCTTTCTTGGCCATGCGCCGGCTGGGAAGAGGAAAGAGGGAGTCAAAGCTTTAACCTTCCTTCAAGAGTTATCCTCGCTTCTCCACCCACCCATGGTCTCTCCCCTTCGAACTCCACATAGGCGATTCCTTCCCTCCTCAAAGCATGCCCCTGCTCGAAAGTATACCTCTCCTTCACCAGCTTTCCTGTCAGGCGAAGATACCCAGCCAGAATTCCGCTGGCGGTTCCAGTTACCGGATCTTCTGGGACTCCAACGGCAGGAGCGAAGAATCTTCCTGCGGCATCAAACCGGGAGTCAAGGGTATAGACGTAGACCCCGATTATCCCGTTTTCCCTTGAGAACTCCGCGAGTCTTTCCATATCCGGCCTCAGGTTCATCAGCTCCTCAAATGTAGAAACTCCAACAACGCCCTCTGGAGTTCCAGTCGTCATTGCAAATGCAGGCCCTGTAAGGCTCTCCGAACCCAGGATTTCCTTCAGTGTTCCCAAGTCCAGCTCGCCGAGGATTTCGGGCTTCAGCTGCTTAAGCCATACCTTACCGTCTTTGATCAAGACATCTACCTCTCCAGCCATGGAGAACATTTTGTTAAGGCCTTCAGCCGCCATGCCGAGGCGCCAGAGCAGGTAGAAGGTCGCGACTGTAGCGTGGCCGCAGAGGGGTATCTCATCCCCTGGAGTGAAAAACCTCACCCGGAAGCCGTGTTTTTCGGGCCATGCAAAAGCGGTTTCCGAGAGATTGAGCTCGCCCGCGATGGCCAGCATGGTCTCCCTGTCGAGCTCAAGGCAGTCGAGAACAACGGCAGCCGGATTTCCTTTAAAAGGTTGGCTGGTAAAAGCATCAACTTTAAACACTCTGCACTCCACAATCCTCACCGAAAAGAATTGGAAGGAAAAGGTAAAAGCCTTCCGGTATTACTTCAGAATCCCCAAACTCTCGTTCGTCTTCCTTATGCTCTCCCATTTATCTGCCAGCTCAAACATTGCCCTTATCGCATCGATGTTCTCCGGAACCACGTCGCTCTCCTGATGCACCGCCTGGATGTAGAAGAGCCTGTTTCCGCGGACGCTGATGCTCTCCTTCCAGACGGCTATCTCGTAGAGGTTGTTCCACTCGCGGTGCAGGTTTCTTGCAAACTCTATGAGCTGGGCCGTGCTCTCAAAGCCCCGTTCCTTCTCGAAGAGCAGAACACGCGTGGTATTCTCGAAGATATCGATGACGTCCTCCTCGGTTATCGGCTTCTTCAGCTCTATCATGACACTGTGGACGTGCATGAGCGTCGTTGGGACGACGAAAGCTGAGGTCTCGATGTTTATCGGTAGGACAGTCTGCACATCAGGCCCGTGGTGTGAAGGAACCGTCACGCTCGGGGTTATGGCGTTTACCGGGCCGCGTTTGGAGTCGTTGGGGTCGGCAGCACGGCGAATCATCACTGCATAGACATAGTCGATGTATTCCTGCAGAGCTGAGAGCGTTCTGGTCAGGCCGGTGGTGTTGCACGAAACGACTCGCACGTAGTTTTTGCCCAAAGCTTTCTCGTAGTTGGCTTGGGCTACAAAGGAAACCTCAGCGGTCGAGGCCTTCTCTCCGCCCTCAAAAACTGCCTTAACGCCGTGCTTCTTGTAGAGCGCTTTATTTTTTGCGCCCATTCCTCCTGGGGTGGCATCTACAACGACGTCGACCTTTTCAAGGAGGTCGTTGAGCGTCCCGGCGACCCCAAAGTCCGCTTTCTCGAACCTCGGGAGAACCTCCTCGTTTGCCACAAGACAGGAATGCCCAGTTCTTTAGCACGATAGGCCTCGAAGTCCGGCTTCGTCTTGGTGACGCCGATGAGCTTCATATCATCCTGTCTGGTAACCGCGTAAGCGACGCGCTTCCCGATAGTTCCATAACCGTTGACTCCAACCCTGACCTTCATCTTCCTCACCGGGATATTTTACAGAAGTGAAATACTTAAGCGTTGTTTTCACTGGGGGTGAGAAAAAGAAAAGTCAAAAGAGCACGATCAGCCGACGCCGCAGTAGCTCCAGACAGAGTAGCCATAGTATCCGTTGGCGGGATCATGGGGTGGGGCAGTAAGCTCGACCCATCCATCCCCCTGGACGTATCTGTCAACCCATCCTCCAAGGTTGCCGGTGTATTCATGGATGCATGCTCCGGAGAATTTTGGAACATAGACCCATCTATCTGCCCAGTTGCTTCCAAGGTTGATGTAGGTTATCAGTCCCGGTTTGCTTCCATAGCCGTTTCTTACATAAATGAGCTCATCACTGTCATAATAAACTATCGTGGTGCTGCCCCCCGCGAGGTTATCATGTATCCAGATAAGATTATTGAGCTTATCCTTGTTCAGCCACTCCTCATAGTCTCTGTAGAATATCATGGGCTGTCCTTCATATGTCAGAATAAATGCATAGGCCGGGTACTTGTTCCAGATTATATCGGTGTCGTGGTTGGCAACAAACGTCACAGCTTTGAAAGGATCCCGCGAAACAACAGTTCCTCCGTTCAGGAGGGCATCAACGAGTGCCGGAATGTTATTGTTATCAAAGGCCTCATCCATTTTGTAGTAGAGAGCGAAGTCAAAGACCTTGGCCCCACTTGCATATGCCCAATTAAGAACCGCATCAACATTGGTGTCCCAGTATTCTCCAACAGCCCAACCACCCCAGGTGTCCAGCCAGTCCTTAACAACCCACGCTGGATAACCCTTCACATAGTCAAAACGCCACCCATCAATCCCTATACTTCTGAGATACGCGGCATAGCTTTCATTGCTTGCCCACAGCCAGTACTGATTCCACGGGACGAGATGATCTATATCAGGGAAACCACCAAAGCTGCCTTCGTCAGAATAGCTGTAGTTGTCCGGATGGAAGTCCATGTAATGGGCGGTGTACTTGCCAGAAGCAACCTTGGAGAAATCTGTCCATGTGTAGTTGTTAACAAAAGGATTCCACTCGAGGTCACCGCCTGAACGGTGGTTTATGACAACATCCTCAATAACCTCAATGCCGTATGCATGTGCGGTGTTTATCATGTTAATAAGCTCCTGTTTTGATCCAAAGCGGGTTTCAACTGTACCCTTCTGGTAGTACTCCCCGAGATCAAAGAAATCATACGGGTCATAACCCATGGAGTAAGCCCCGCTGGCTCCCTTTTCCGCTGGAGGTATCCAGATAGCTGAAATGCCTGCATTATGCCACTCCGGTATCTTGCTACTTATTGTATCCCACCATATTCCCCCAGCTGGGACGTCCCAGTAGAATGCCTGCATTATAACTCCTCCATTTTCAAGCGTCTCTGCGCCTGCCGGAACTGCAGATATGCTCAGAAAAACCAGAACTACAACCAACATTGCAACGCCTGCTCCCCTATTCATGGGTATCACCTCAGGTGAAACATTCAATATATCACCGATGGTGAAATATTTAAACTTTGCCATTAATGTGCATCATACCCATATGATGTTCATCATAATCCATTTTTGTAGGCCTATAATTATAAACGGCTAAAGAGATTAAGATACGGGGATGTCCATGTTCGCCGAAATCCTTACAGTTGGAGATGAGCTATTAACGGGCAACACCGTCGACAGCAACTCCGCTTACATAGCCCAGAGGCTGACAGAGAGGGGCTACTGGGTGAGGAGAAAGACAACCGTTGGCGACGATGTCGGGGAGATAAAAACAGCAGTAAGGGAAATCCTTGCAAGAAAACCTGAAGTGCTGATCATATCAGGTGGTCTCGGGCCCACGCACGATGATGTTACGATGGCCGGAGTTGCTGAGGCTCTAAACAGGAGGCTCGTTCTCTGCGATGATTGCCTTGAGAGGATTAAAGCCTTCTATGAGAAGCTTTACAGAGAGGGCTACATAGATGACCCCGGCCTCAACGAGGGTAGAAAGAAGATGGCATACCTGCCGGAGGGAGCGGAGCCGCTGGAGAACACCGAAGGAGCGGCACCTGGGGCGTATATCGAGCATGAGGGCGTTAAAATCTTCATCCTCCCTGGAATGCCGCGGGAGATGAAAGCCATGCTCGAAAACGAAGTCCTGTCGAGGCTCGGCGAGAGAAAGTTCATCCAGAGAAAGCTACTGGCAGAGATAACCGACGAGAGCAAGCTGGCCCCTATCCTGAGCGATACCCTTCAGAGATTCCAGGTAAGGATACACTCTTCCCCCAAGGGCTTCGGAAGATATATCGGCATAATTCTCTTTGGAGAAGATGAGGAAACCATAGAAAAGGCTAAAAGGTTCATGGAGGAGAGGGGAATAAGGTTTGAAGAGGGCTGGTGATTCCATGCTTCCACCAGAGGTTCAGGCAATCATTGAGGAGATGAGAGCCGAGCGGATTCGGGGGGCAAGCTATCTCGCCGAGAGGGGAGCGGAGGCATATCTGAAGCTCGCCCATCTATTGGATGGTGAGGAACTCCTAAGCGCACTGAAAGAAATGCAAAACGAAATCATCATGGTAAACCCAACAATGGCCTCCCTCTACAATCTGACGAGATTCATACCCCTAACGGACAACCCGGAGTTTGTTAAATCAAAAGCCGAGGAGTTCATAAAGCTCGGCAGGGAGGCGAAAAGGGAGATAGGCAACATAGGGAGCGAGCTCATTGATGAAAATGAGGTAATAATCACCCACTCCTTTTCCTCAGCGGTTCTTGAGATTTTCAGGTCTGCGAAGATGAAGGGGAAGCACTTCAGGGTTATCCTCACGGAGAGCTCTCCCGATTATGAAGGTCTGGCTCTGGCGCGGGAGCTTGAAAGGCTTGGAATTCCATTTGAAATCATAACCGACGCGCAGATCGGGCTCTTTGCGGGGAAAGCAACAATGGCCCTTGTTGGAGCGGACAACATGACTCAGGACGGTGCGGTTATCAACAAAGCCGGAACCTACCTGTTAGCACTGGCCTGCCACGACAGAGGGGTTCCCTTCTATGTGGCTGCTGAGAGCTTTAAAATCCATCCGGAGATCAGGGCTGAAGAGGTCGAGATTGTGGAGAGGAAGTTCAAGAGAAACCACTTCCTCATCAGGGGATATGTTTTCGACGTAACGCCGTGGAAATATGTGAGGGGAGTGATAACTGAATTTGGGGTGCTCGTGCCGCCGAAGGAGATTTAATGTTCCTCACACTCGCAGGGATTTTTACCGCAGTAGGGGCACACACCGGGATACTTCTCCTCCGCGGCCTTTTCAAGATCTACCCCGAGAAGGTTTGCAAGGCTCGACAGCCACGCCAGAACGTCGGCGAATTCCTCCTCCATGGCCTTTCTGTCGTTCTTTCTTACAGCCTCGGCCAGCTCCCCGACTTCCTCAACGAACCAGAGAAAGGTCTTATCCACTCCCCTTCTGGCATCCTTCCGGAAGTAAAGCTCCCTTATCATGTTCTGGAACTCACGGATTTCCATGATACCACCATCATTCAACAGCCAGCTCAATCAGCTTCCTCATGTGTATCTCCGCGGTGTCAAAGACCTCAACACTCACATCCCCATGTTTAATTGCCAGAGGCAGCTCCGTGCAGCCAAGGATAACGCCCTCAATCTTTTCTTCACGAGCATATTTTTCAATGAGCTCTGCTATCCATGCTTTGTTTTTCAGGTTATCAAATGCCAGCTCATTGAAAATTATCTCGTTGAGCCTGTCCTGCTCCTCCTCCCTGGGAACGAGGACTTCCAGACCGCTCCTGCGGAGGGCACTCACATAGAAGTCCGAACTCATAGTGGTCTTGGTTCCGAGGAGAAGGACTCTCTTTAGGCCTCTGCGCCTTACCTCCTCAGCGACGGCGTCTATTATGCTGACCATTGGAACGCCTACCGCCTTCTGGACATCTGGAAAGACCTTGTGGGGTGTGTTTGCAGACATAGCTATCAGCTCGGCCCCGGCCCTTTCAAGGGCTCTGGCAGCATTTATCAGAATCTCCTTTCGCCCTTCCCAGCCCTTTGGATTTGCCCAGAACTCCCTGAAGTTTATCGAATAGATGATAAGCTCGGGGTAAACATAGGGTTCGAATCTCTCGCGGCTTATCTCGATGTATTTCCTGTAGTAATAGCTGGTTGATTCAGGGGTCATTCCTCCTATTATCCCGATTTTCTTCATAAAACTCACCAGCCTTAACTCCCCCGGAGATGTTATGAAAGTTTCGGTGTCCCTTAAAACCCAAGGTTGTACCAATAGTGTTATAAATTCTAAAGCTAACAGAGAAAAGAGGGGTGGAGAAAATGGCCGTGAGGATGGGAATAGACTTTTTCGATGAATATATAATCAAAGAAGGTTTTCCAGAGGGTTTCACGGTTCTCGTGGCTGGAGAACCAGGGGCGGGAAAGACAATTTTCGGCGCCACATTTCTCTACAAGGGAATGGAAAAATACGGTGACAGGGCCATCTATATATCCCTTGCCGAAACGAAGGAAGATTTCTATGAGGAGATGAGAGGCCTTGGGATGGATTTTACCGAGATGGAAAATAGAGGCCTGTTTAAATTTGTCGATTTGATAACACTCACACCAGAGGCTGTGGAAAAAGAAATCGAGCTTATGATGAGCGAAATACTGAAATTCAGGCCAAAGAGGATAGTAATTGATTCCATAAGCTCTTTTGCACAGCTCCTCGGTGCTGAGAAGACACGCATGTTCCTCCACACAACACTTGGGAGATTCATAAAGTCCTTCGGTGCCGTTGCTCTCCTCATAGCGGAAAAACCTCTTGGAAGAAGTGAAATCGGCTACGGCGTTGAGGAGTTTGTTGCGGATGGGCTGATAGTGCTGAGGTATCAGAAGCTCGGCGAGATAACCCACAGGATAATGGAAATACCGAAAATGAGGAAGAGATCAGTGGAGAAGGCACAGTATGAATATGTAATAACCAACACTGGCATGCACTTTCTGGAAGTCCCGGATATGGAATGGGAAGAGGAGGAGGCATCGAGGGAAAAGCTAACAACCGGGATACCAAAACTGGATGAACTCCTTGACGGCGGGGTTTACCGGGGATCAGTTACACTGATAGTAGGAATGACCGGGACGGGCAAAACGACGTTTGCCATGCATTTTGCAGTTGCCAATGCGATGGCTGGCAGGAAGGCAATCTATGTGGGTTTTGAGGAGCCAATAGGACAGCTTTACCGCGCCGCTAGGGACTACGGATTCCCAATTGATGATGCACTGAAGGAAAATCTAAAGTTTGTAGGATGGATTCCGGAGTCAATGAGCCCCGTTTACACATTCATAAGGATAAAGGAGATAATAGAAAACGAAGAACCTGATGTCCTCGTAATAGATGGCCTTACTGCCCTGAGGGAGCATATGGATCCAGATGAGCTTGCAAAGATGGTGCGCTATCTAGGGCTCCTCATAAAGAAGCACAAAATCGCCGTTTATATGACCCTGAATGCAGAAACCAGCTTTGAGGTTGTTCCATACACAAAAGCCAGCACGCTCTCAGACAACATAATAGGACTTCGATACGCCACAGAGGAGGAGAGAATAAAGAGATACATGGCGATAATCAAGGCAAGAGGATCGAATCATTCGAGGAAAATCCACGAGTATGAGATTACCTCAAGGGGGGTGAAGATATATGAATGAGGGGCAAAAAATAGTCGTTAAGGCAGTCATACATTCGGTTGAAAAGGCCAATCCCACCCTTAAGAACCTTCTTGAGCTGCACCTGAAGGGCACAACCGGACAGGGGTTTGAGCTGGCATACAACGATCCCAAGGCCTTCAAGGATGCCGTTTCCAGGCTCTTCGGTGAATACAGTGCAAGACTTCTTGAGATGCTCATCATCAGCTATTTCCGCGAGAATATGGGAATAAAAGGCGACTTCGACAGCCTTGAGGAGGTTGTCAGGCATCTGAAAGAGGTTTACGGCTGAACTCAATGCAGCATGGTGCATATCCTGTCCCAGAGCCTCTCAGCCAGTTCTCTTTTACTCATTCTTGGTAGTTTTTCAGCCTTATCTCCCGTGACCCAGAAGACCTCGTTCTCCTCCCCTCCAAAGGCAACTTCGCCCCTGTTAGCAATTACAACGTCGCTTTTCGCTTTCTCTATCTGCTCCCTCGCCCGGGATATGAGCTCATCCTCATCCACACCGTATTCCGCTTTGAAGCCCACCAGAAGCACATCCGGCTGAATTTCCTTCACCCTCTGGATTATCTTCGGCGTCGGAATCAGCTCAAGGGTAAGCGCCTGTGTGCTCTTTATCTTCTTCTCAGCCCTTTCCCTCGGTCTGAAGTCGCTTACAGCGGCGGCCAGAACCACAACATCGTACTTCTTCCCCATAAGCTCGTTTTCTATTGCACGAAGCATTTCCTCAACAGTCTCGACCTCAATCTGGTTCTCTACGAAGCTCTGAACACTCCCTTCTGTCCTGATAAGAGTTACCTCTGCCCCCCTGAACTCGGCCTCCTCGGCCATTGCAACACCCATCCTTCCCGAGCTCTTGTTTGTTATGAACCTTATGGGATCTATGTATTCCCTCGTGGCCCCTGCCGTTACCAGCACCCTTCTGCCCTTCAAATCCTTCCTGTGGAGCTTTTTAATGACATGATAAACGATTTCGCCAGTGCTGGCAACTTTTGCCTTGCCCTCCTCAAATTTGGGCCCTATGAACTCAACGCCGAGTTTTTTCAGCTTCTCCATGTTCTCTCTGACTATTGGATGCCTATACATGCTTGAATGCATGGCTGGGGCTATCATTATCGGTATGTGCGCGAAAGCCGTCGTCACGACTGTTGTCACAGGAGTATCGTCAATTCCGCAGGCTATCTTTGAAATCGTGTTTGCAGTTGCCGGGCAGACGAGGATTAAATCCGCACTGTTTTCATGCTCCCCTGCCAGCTCAACGTGCTCGATAAAGCCCGTAATCTCTGTAACGACGGGGTTTCCTGTTGCAAACTCCATCGCATAGGGATGAATTATTTTCTGGGCGCTCTCGCTCATCACGGCATGAACCTCGGCACCGTGCCGTATAAGTTCCCTTGCGAGCTTCACGCACTCAACGGCCGCGATGCTCCCAGGTATTGCCAGAATTATCTTCTTTCCAAGGAGCTTTTTACTCTTGGTTGCATGGATAAGCCTAACGTGATGGAGCATTCTGATCACCGGAAGAAGTTCATCTAACTCATATATAATATTTGGGAAGGGTTACACTTCCCTCACGGCATCGTTTTCAAACTTCTTAATCTCTTCCCTGCTACCAACCCACACCACGATAACAGGCTCGACCGTTATCATGCAGTCCTTTATCATGGGCTTTATCCCGTTTATCGCTTCCTCTATCCTATATCCCCTGTCGACAACCTCAATAACTATAGGCAAATCTGTTGAAAGCCTCAGAACGTCGCTCTCGTGCATTCTGCTCTTTTTTCCGAAGCCCGCCATTGCCCTGTAGACCGTGGCACCCGCGACACCCATCTCCCTGAGCTTCTCTATTATCGCCTTATAAAGAGGTTTTCCAGCGTAGCGGTCATTTTCGCCGATGTAAATCTTCATTCTTAGGGTGTTCCAGTGTTCGATCTCAACCATACTCTCACCTCCTCGACAGAACAAATCCCAGATACACTAGGAAGATTGTGATTATAACATTTGCCGAAATGTTCAGAACAGCCAGAAAATGCTCTTTTTCCCTTATCAGGTTGAATGTCTCAAAGGAAAACGTCGAAAACGTGCTCAGTCCGCCACAGAAACCCACTCCAAAGAATGCCCTCCAGTCTGGAGGCACATCAATTCCCCAGAACAGCATGCCGTATATGTAGCCGAGCATGAGGCTTGCTAAGCTGTTTACCAGTAGGGTGCCTACAGGAAAATCTCTGTAGACAGGAAAGACACCTGAGATGTAGAATCTTAAAAACGCTCCCAGAGCTCCTCCGGTAGCTACAAACAGCGCTATCCTGACATTCATCTATTTCTCCCCATCAGCAGGTATTTGTCTACTATCCTCTTAGTCTCCTCATCCAGCTTGCCTCCGCCCATCATCCAGTTTTCGCTCAGATAGCCGTATATCCTTATCGCAAGGGTTCGATTTGTCATGTATGCATCATAAAGCTTGTAGTTCAGGGCGGCCTGTTTCGATGAAAGTTCCATAATCTCTCGTTTCAGGGAATCAACATCACCGCCTTTGGCTAGAAATTCCCTCGCTTTTTCTAAATATTCCATCACCTGCCCTCCTGAGCCTTTGATTTTCCAGCTTAAGCTTTTCAAGGACTTCTTTTAAAACTTCCTGATCTCTCATAGCCTCACGATACTTCCTCTCCATCAGGGCGACTTCCTTTTCCAGAATGTCCTTCAGCTTAAGAAGCTCGGCAATTTCCTCAAGATCACTCATAGCTCTCAAACCCCATGTAATAGTGTATTAGCCTTTCAATTTCGGAATAGTCCTTATCCTCCTTTCCAAGCATTTTTCTGAGTCTCTTGTTCTCAGCTATGAGACCGGAAATCTGTATTGCCAGATTCTGGTTGTCCATGGCTATGTAGTACGTTTTGAACTTCAGGGGCGACCACTTTCCCTCAAGCTCATAGAGTTCCCTCTCCAGGCTATCTATCTCCTTCTCAAGCTCTTCAAAGTCGCCGCTTTCCTCATCCTCTATGAACCCTCCAAGGAGGATTATCCTCAGAACCCTGTCCATTCTGAAGCCATACCTCTCACCGAGTTCTGAGATTCTCTCAAATACCTCATCAGGAATATTGAAGGTTACCTTTCTCCATCCTGATTCAGGTCTCACCACTATCTTCATCCATCCTCACCTTAAGCTGCTGCCGGAACTCTGCGTTTTCATAACTCAGCTCACGTCTTATCTCAAAAAGGAGCATTTTATCCTTCTTCGCCTTGTTCTCAAACTCAACCAGCTCCTCATAGTGGTGCTTCATTTCTTCCAGCTTCTTTTTCAGGCTATCTCTGTGCTCAAGCAGATATCTGAGTTTGAGGACCCTCAGCGTTTTTTCAAGCTTCTCCAGCTCATAAAATCTCTTCTCAATAGCTTTCCTGTCCTGCCTTATCCTCTGAAACTCATCCCTGCTAACTCTAAGTTCTACTTCCAAAGATGCCACCCCGTAGTCTTGGCTTTCTGGGGGTCTCGCTGAAGTTCACCTGCAGAGGCAGACCCTTGAGGCTTTCAATCGCAAGAACAACAGCATCAGCCTCCTTCTTTGTCGGTGCTTCAGTCGACCTGTAATCAAATTTATCGATGAACCTCTCAACCCTCTCGCGGATTCTTCTGAGCTTCTCTATCTGGAGCTCAGTCAGCTTATCGGCATATGCTGGCTTTTTCTTCCTCAGCTCATCTAACAGCATTTCATAGTGTTTCTTGCACAGTATTGCCTCAGAATTCTGATAGACGGGCATAAGCTCCTCTATCCTCTTGGAAATTCCCGAGATTACATTTCTCTCCTTCTCCTCCGTCCTCTCACATAGGAAGCACTTGGACACCCTGATGTTCTGCTTCTGCTCCAGACTCTCAATATAGACGGAGAGCATATGGTCGTATATCACGGCAACTCCTAGGGAGCCGAGCAGGGGCTCGGAATATGCTATTTCCTTCAGTTTCCACGCATGATATGGACACAGGCCGAGGCTTTTCTTGAACTCTTCCCTCACGGAAGGGTTATTTACATGCTCATACAGGATAGTTGAGATCTCATTTCTCTCATACTTTTCGAGGATATTGCACACTGGACAGCCGGCATTTTCAAAGGCCTCTTTAAGGTAGATTCCAATCAAGTCCATGACGCTCACCAGAAAAATAATTAAAAGCTCAGAAGGTCATCCAGCGCCCTCAGCGCCCTGTATGTATTCTGGAAGTTTGATATGCCCATTTCGAGGCTTCTTCTGAAGCCGCCGTTTGGGTTTTGAAGGGCCCTTATGAAGCTTATATGCCCCTTGATGTATCTTGGTCTGCTCCCGATGAGTCTGAGCCCTCTGATGGCGTAAAAGGTGGGCTCTAAATAGGGCGGCAGGGAATATGGAACCTCAGTAAAGCCCCCGTAGACCTCGCATGCGTCAAAATGACGCGTTCTTGGAGCACTGTATCCAAGGGCATCCAGACTGAAAATTGCCTGATAGGTCATTGTTGTCGTCGCCTGTTTAACACCGAACCCGTCTCCCTTTCTGAACTTCATTATGAAATCCCTGATTCTCTCCTTCATTTCCGGGTTAAGCCTGTAGTTCAACGCTTTCAGCGCCCTCAAAACCCAGTATGTGGCTTCAAGCGGTGTTGAAGTCCCAAATTCCTCACTTCCACCAAGACCCACGGCAAATTTCCCCTCAAGGGGGTTGTATTTGGAGAATATCAGGTCAAGCTTCTCCTCTGCCAAATCCTTTGCCCCAAGGAGAACCATGCCTTCCACTGCCATTGCCACTGCCACAACCGCTGTCTGCTTTCCTGCAGCGCTGTGGAGGAATCGGGCTGTCTTTTCTCCATCAGGAACTTCCAGCTCCAGCAGATCATGTATTTTCACAGCATAATATGTGTCGTTTATATTTGTCTCATCAAGGAGCTGGGCAAAGCAGTACCCTCCATCCTCATGGCGTCTCTCTTCAATATAACGGATAACCGCATTAGCATTAACGTATCTTCCAATTTCATAAAGCTTCGAGCCCATTCTACCGCCTCCTGAAGGTTGTAGAACAGGCGTCATTAGCCCCTGTGGGCAGTTCGGGCTCGAAGCCCGGGGCGGACGCCATCGCCCAAGAACCCATACATCAACCACTTAAAAACTTTTATGGTTCAATACCCTAAGGGTAACAAAAGAACAAGAGAACAAAAAATTTAATAACTCTCCAATCTCCCATATTTAAGTGTGAGGGATTGATGCAGTTCATAGAAGCAACCTACGCTGGCAACTTCATAGATAAACAGCTGCTCTTCGATGTTTTTGATGAAGTTAACAGGTATTTCACCGAGAATGATATAGCTGTCAGACTCGTTTATATCGGGCCGCTGAAACTCGCTCCAGGATATCTCATCAATGTAAAGACCTCGAAGGGCAATCTCAGAGCATACCCTCTCGAAGCTTTAATAGAAACCCTCTATTCCCGGCTTTTGCAGGATATAAAAGAGAATATCGAGCAGGAAGAGGAAGACGGCCCAAAAAGAATCGTCATGAACAAAATTCTTGCCCTTACAACGTTTCCCCTGATTTCGAGGAATCCCTACTTTGACTTCTACGAGAAGTTTCTCGGATATCACGAGACTATAACAAATCTCAGAATCATGATTCTCTCCACAGAGCCCTTCTATTCGGAGGACACCGAAAAGTTCCGGATGCGTCTCTTTAAGGGCATTCTGCACGAAATCGGCCATTCATTTGGACTGGAGCACTGCAGCAATGAATGCGTGATGAACCCGCCGAAGAACCTCGAGGAGTGGGATATCAGACCTCCAACCTACTGTGACCGCTGTTTCTTGGAGCTAAGGAGAAACGTTGAATACGACTACGGGCATGGGTTCTGAGCTAAAGCTTTAAGTTTTTGATTGTGTATCATCATACGGTATGTTGTTCAGGTACCCCGAAATTGCCGGGATTGGAAGTGAGACCCACTATTTTGCCGTGCTCAGGGGAGATGAAAAACCGAATTTTTATCATGTCAGAGAGGTGGAGGTGTCCTTCAGCAGAGATGCTCCCCTCGAAGAGCTCTGGGAGATACACGAGGAAGGGATGGAAAAGCTACACAGCAATGAACTTTCGGAAAACCCCGCGCAGAACCTTCTCGATCTGAAGTCCCTTATAGCCCACAGACTCATGAAGAACTGCATTCTTTGTGAAATAAAATGCAGGGCAAACAGGGAGGAGCAGGTGGGCTACTGCAGGGTGAAGGAGAGCAGAATCGCAAGTGCATTTCTGCATATCGGCGAGGAGCCAGAGCTGATACCCTCATACACGGTCTTCTTTTCGGGCTGCAACTTCCGCTGTGCCTTCTGCCAGAACTGGGACATAAGCCAGCAGAGGACAGGTGTTGGCTACTCCCCTGAAGAGACCGCCGCCGGAATTGCAGTGGCATACGCTGAGGGGGCAAAGAACGTTAATTTTGTTGGCGGAGAGCCCACCCCGAACCTGCCCTTCATCCTCGATGTCCTCAGGAACGTCAGAGTCCCGATACCCGTTATCTGGAACTCCAATATGTATATGAGCGAGGAAAGCATGAAGCTCCTCGATGGCGTGGTTGATGTCTATCTGGCCGACTTCAAATGGGGGAACAACGAGGATGCACTTAAATATTCAAAAGTTCCCCGCTACTGGGAGACTGTCACGAGAAACTTCCTCCTGGCTAAAGAGCACTACAGGGCAGAATTTCTGATCCGCCATCTGGTGATGCCGAACCATCTGGAATGCTGCACAAAGCCTGTCCTGAGGTGGATTTCAGAAAATCTCGGCAGGGATGTCAGAATAAACGTGATGTTCCAGTACAGGCCGGAGTACAGGGCACACAGATACCCAGAAATCTCCAGAAGGCTCAGCTACGCGGAGATGGAAAGAGCGGTCGAGCTCGTCAGAGAGTTCGGCTTCAGAAACGCCCTTGTGGGATAGGCCATCAGGCACCGGCTCTGGAGAGGCGCAGTGCGTTCATAAACCTTTCTATTTCCTCCTCGGGCCCGCTTATGAGCACATGATACCAGATTATGCAGTGAAATGACTCTCTTTTGATTACGCTGAGACCTACATTGGCCCCGACTCTGCGTGCTATCTCCCGAATCTCATCTGGCGGTACTGCGGTGACAACAACTCTCTTCATGCCAGAATGCCAACAACACTACGGCTTATTAAGATTTTGTTGGATTAGTTAAGGTTATTAGGTGGAAGAGGTAACTGATTCCAAGGTGATTTGATGAAGCTTCCGGGCAACAAAACCAAGATTATAGCTACAATAGGCCCTGCTTCCATGGAAAAGAAAGTTCTCGAGGCAATGATCAAGGCGGGCATGAGTGTGGCCCGGATTAATTTTGCCCATGGAAACTTTGAGCAGCATGAGAAGACCATTAAAAGAATCAGGGAGGTTTCGGAGAGGATAAACAGGAGGGTTGCAATTCTCGGGGATCTGCCGGGGGTGAAGATTAGGGTCGGAGAGATACAGAATGGTTCGGTAACACTGCACAGATGGCAGACAATAACCCTGACCACAAGGGATATAACAGGAAATGAAGCGGAGATCCCTGTGGAATTCAAGGATTTCCCCAGGATGGTGTCCAAAGGCGATGTGATATACCTGAGCGATGGATTCATAGCAATGCGTGTTGAGGAGGTCAGGGATACAGAGGTTCTGTGTAAGGTTCTGGTTGGCGGAACCCTCTTCTCCCACAAGGGAATAAATGTCCCCAACGCACGGATGGCCGTGGATGCTGTAACAGAGCATGATATGGAGATTCTCAACTTTGCTCTTGAACAGGGCATAGATGCCATAGGGATTTCATTCGTCGGATCAGCATACGACGTCCTGAAGGTTAGGCGCTTCGTGGAAGAAAAGAAAGAGAGGGTCTTTATAATTTCAAAGATAGAAAGGCCCGATGCCGTCAGGAATTTCGATGATATACTGTGCGCAACCGACGGGGTGATGATAGCGCGTGGTGACTTAGGAGTGGAAATGCCGATAGAAAAGCTTCCTATTTTGCAGAAAAAGCTTATACACAAAGCGAATGTGGCCGGAAAGCCCGTTATAACCGCCACGCAGATGCTTGAGAGCATGACAGAGGAGACTCTCCCGACGAGAGCTGAGGTAACCGATGTGGCAAACGCAATTCTCGATGGAACTGACGCCGTTATGTTATCCGAGGAAACCGCCGTAGGCAAGTACCCCGTTGAAACCGTCAGGATGATGGCAAAAATTGCAAGAACGACAGAAACCTACAGGGATTCTCTGTGGTCGTCCCGTATAGCAGACTGGAAGATAGTTGAATGGAAGGAGAAAATGCCCAGAAAAGGCACTATCAAGGATGCAATAACGAGAAGCATCATAGAGGCTCTGAACTCCCTCAGCATAAAATACATCTTAACCCCCACCAGAACAGGACAAACTGCAAGGCTGATTTCACGCTTCAAGCCAAAACAGTGGATTTTAGCATTTGCCACAGAGGAAAAAGTTGCCAACAGCCTGATGTTCTCCTATGGTGTCTACCCCTTCCTCGTTAACGAGACGAGCGAGAAGGAGATACTCAGCTTGATCAAGGGGCTGGGGCTGGTCTCCGAGAACGATACAGTCCTTCTGACTAAGGGAACGCCTATAGGAAAAACAGCCGGGACAAACACCATAAGAATCTTCACGGTTGGCTGAATTTTATTTTTTGACCGTTTAATTTTTATTTGTTCGTTTCTCAAAATTTAAGAATAGAGAGGCAGAGCCTCAGAGAAGCATTCTCGCATCAACTGCAACGGCGCTGTCCTCGTAGGCAAAGATTGGGTTGATATCGAGCTCCTTGACCTCGGGAAGCTCAAGGGCAAGCTCGCCCACTTTGCTTATTATCTCAGCAAGAGCATCGATGTCCACCGGGTTCTCGCCGCGCGCTCCAGCGAGAATCGGATAGGCTTTGATTTCCCTTATCATGTCGAGGGCTTCCTCCTTGGTTATCGGGGCAACGCGGAAGGAGACGTCCTTGAGAATCTCGACGAAGATTCCACCGAGACCGAACATTATGGCCGGGCCGAACTGCGGGTCGCGGATCATACCGACTATAACTTCCTTGCCGAGCGGGAGCATGCGGTAAACTATAACGCCCCAGAGGTCTGCGTCCGGCTTGTAGTTCTTGGCGTTCTCCATTATCTTCTTGAAGGCCTCTCTGGCTTCATCGTCGCTCTTGATGTTGACCTTGACACCGCCGGCGTCGCTCTTGTGGATTATCTGCGGAGAAACGATCTTCATGACAACAGGATAGCCGATCTCCTTGGCGAACTTTACAGCTTCTTCCTCGTTGGTGGCGACCTTGAAGTCCGGAACAGGGACGCCGTAGAGCTTGAGTATCTCCTTAGCCTCCGGTTCAACGAGCGGCCTTCCTTCGCTCTTCGCCTTTTCGATGATCTGCCTTGCCTTTTCAATTCTTTCCATACCTATCACCTCTCAGTTATCATGACTGCAGTTGCACCTAGTGTTTACAATGTTAAAAGCCTTTCCATCACTAAAACTGAACGGGGAAATATTTTGTTATCAATAACTAGGTCTTCTATAGAGTAAATAAGACCTTAAAAATAGTTAAGGACAAAGAGATAACAAAAAGAAAGTCATTTTGGAGCAACTTCTGAAGCTAGTTTTATTGACAAAATAACCAAGCTGATTCCCAAAACTATAGAAACAGCCCAAAAAGCAAGAGATATATTACCTAAAAGTAAGATGCCTCTAAGGCCAACAACATGGTATGTTAAAGGATTTATTTTTCCCAATATTTGTATCCATGCGGGAGCAGAGCCTTCAAGATAGAACACAGGAGAAGTAAAGATTATTGGGAGATTAAGTAAAGCAAATATCATGTTTCTTGTCAATTCACCCCGTATTTTTACTCCTGTTACTATGCCCACACTTATCCAAAACATTGTCGAGATTATTAAATAAATTATAAACTGAAACAATGTCGCCAAAGATATTGATAAATTGATAAACAAAATTCCAATAAGTACTAAAAATAGAGAGACCAAAATAACAACGCTGCTCTCTACTAAAATTTTTGCAAGGATGTAACCACTTAAAGTCCCTCCACCAAGGAGAGACGTCCTTATTATTCCAAATCTGACATCATTAAATGTCGTTGAGCTAACAACGGGATAAGAGTAAAATATTTGAATTGCAATAATACCTGGAAGAACATAAAGGAGATAACTTATGGTCTTTCCGTGATACTCAAAATTCACAGTTCTCGATAATGAGAATGCAAAAAACAGAAAGTACATGAGTGGAGTTAAAAATTGTGATATAAATCCTCCTATTGCCTCTTTCTTTAGTGATATCTCCCTATATATGAACCCATAAAGCCTCATTTCTCAATCCCTCCGATGAGCTTTATAAATCCATCAAGCAATGTTTCCTCCTTAACAGCAATTTGAGTAATATCAAAATCAATATCCCGTAAGAACAGGAGAAGTTCATAAAATGCCGACTTATCTTCTAGCTCTACTGTATCTTCTCCAATAATTTTCCCTAAGCTGTTGTGTTTGAGATAATTAGATAATATTTCAATAAGTTGAGGGGATAATTTCTTTTTGAATATCACCATGACTTTACCTGCATAAACATGTTTGAATTCTCTGAGAGTTGTATGAAGGATTATCTTCCCTTTATGTATGAAGACTATCTCATCAGATAAGCTCTCAACCTCCGCCATGTCGTTGGTTGTCAGGATGAAATAGTATCCTTCTTTACTCATTTCACGAATGAGATCCCATGTGATCTTTTTTCCAATAGGATCTAGTCCTAAGGTTGGTTCGTCTATAAATATTAATTTACTTCTTGGATCTAAAAAGGCCCTAGCTAATTGTGTCCTTCGTCTTAACCCTCCAGATAGTTCAAGCACTCTTTTATGTTGATGTTCAGTTAAACCAAACATGTCAATAATGTCATCTAAGCGTTTCTCAAGTTCGTTCTTTGGGATTCCACGTATCATGCCATAGAATTTGAGATTTGTTCTGACAGAAAGTAAAACATCAAGTTCTAAGTCTTGAGCACATAATGATATCATTTCTCTAATTTTCTTTTTATCTCTAACTACATCAAGATCGAAGATTTTAGCCGTGCCTTTTTGGGATTTAAATGTAGTTGTTAATATATTGACTAAAGTAGTCTTTCCAGCTCCATTGGGTCCCAGAATTGAAAGTATGCCACTGGGTATATCTGTGCTTAAGTTTATGTCCCTCAACGCGTAGTTCCTTCCATCATAGGAAAAACTTAGGTTGCTAATTTCTAACAATGGCATCACTATCACCTCTGGGTGTATCCCAAAGGAAAATATCATTTGGTGTTCTTTTTGTACCATCTTCAGAATAGGGATATCTAATTATACACCTCGGATCTGCAAGTTCTGGATTTCCGAAAACAATTTCAGAAATCATCGGGCAACCTCTTAGACAGTTGTATAAGTAGGAACATTCATTGCAAGGGGGTAAAAATTTGCTTTCCCTAAATTGACTTAGTGTTTTACTGTTTTCCCAGATTTCTTTTAGAGATTGGTACTTGAAATTACCAAAAACGTATTTTTCAGGGTGTTTTGTCATTAGTGTTCTTCCGGAGTCACATAAGGTAACATTTCCATTTGGATAAGCTGCTATAGAGAGTATCCCAGCACTGCATGTTACTGGGATTCCACATCTGAAATAAGAAACCTCAGGCATAAATTTTTTATCTTTGAATTTCTCCCTTATAGCGTTTTCTAACCATTTAACCTGTTCCTTAGAAGGAAGTAAGTGACGATCTGCTCTTCCTTCTGGGTAAACGACAAATCCAACAATAGTTTCAGCTCCTAAATCATGCATGAACTCCCAAAGTTCAGGAATTTGATCAATGTTATATTTTGTTATTGTACTCCTGACATGTATCTTAAAACCGGCATCAATTAAATTATATATTCCACAGAGAGCCGATTCTAATGTTCCATTTGGTATTAATTTTTGGTATGTTTCTGGATCAAGAGTATCAATACTAATCTGAATTCTTCTTGCTCCACTTGCATAAAGACGCTTTGCAAATTTCTTTGTTATTCCTACAGCTTTGGTTCCAAAGATAACATGTTGGTACCCTATATCAAAAGCGTGGCGAATAACTTTAAATATATTGGAATATGCCGTTATCTCTCCTCCTGATATTCCCAAGAGTTTTGCTCCAAGTGCGCTTGCCTCTTCCAAAAGTTTCAGTGCATCATCCGTTGCCATAATTACTTCATTATCGGGTTTAAACTTTGCTTCCAATGCCATATTACAATAAGTGCATTCTAAGGGACATCTTTCTGTAAGTATTAGCCAAAGTGCTGAAAGTTGTGAGAATCTAGTTGGAAATCTTGATATAGTCTTTCTTTCGTTGAGTATTTTTTCCTTGGATTTCATGAACTTTTTTGATTTTGTAATGTTTCCTAATTTTCTTTTAGATACAGCAATTGCATTGTTCTTATGCATAAACCTTATGAAGTTCTGAACATCATGTTTAACTTGCTCCCTTGGGACTTCGTATTTCTGAGATATAAGATTTATGATATCCTCCAAAGAATTTTCTCCAGTACATAGACATAGAATATCAAATTGAGTATAAGTGACAAACATGAATTTGTTTTCCCTTGCTTTATTTATTATAGCTCCAGCATTGGTTTCAATAAGATCAACATCCGGCCTAAGTATTGGGTATTCCATCATATCACCTCCTAACTCATGAGATTAATTAATTTATTAAAAAACAAAATAAAGAAGAAAGTCAGAATGGAAGTGGAATGTTTATTAAACATAGGGCACACCATCTATCGTATGGCTCAATTATGCCTCCTCCAACTTTGAGGCTCATATCATATACTGGTTTTGTTTGTTCCATTCATATCACCTCCATATATTTTCTGCATTACTTATTAGAAAGATTAAGCTTATAAATTTTTCTCTATAGATTTGATATACATCAAACAGTACACAAAAATGATAGAGAACAAAAGACCACACAAACACACCAATACTTCAACTCGGATTGAAGCTGTCGCTCATTATAAATAGGATTGAGATGAAAGAAGAGTGGGTGAAGATTATGAAGAAGATTATAGGCGGTTTTGGAATCGTCCTTCTGGTTTTGGCAATGCTCCTTTTTCAGGGGGAGCAGGCGGCACCGAAGGGGGAAATGGTAGTTCTCTACGACTCCGCAAAGATAGGAGTTATTGAAAAGAACATTACACTTGATCTGAAGAAGGGGATAAATGAAGTCCCTATCGAGGAACTCGCAGGTCTGAACATAGAGGAGGCCACGCTCACTCCCATGAACAGCAGCGTTTATGTGCTTGGAATTGTGAGCAAGCTCACACCGGAGAAGGGAGTCTATGAATCCAACATAGGGAAGGATGTAACGGTAAAGCTCCGCGACGGAGAGGAGATATCCGGAAAGCTCCTTGGACTGAAAAACGGCAACGTTCTTGTTGAGGGGGACAGGCTCTATGTCATCAACCCAAATGAAATAGCATACCTGAAGGTTTCGGGCATCGAGAAGGGCACGGCTCAGGTTTATGCCATAATTCAGGCTGAAAGCGATGGAAAATACTCCTTTGACCTTATATACAGGATCGCTGGGATAGGATGGAGCTCAAGATATAAGCTCTATCTGGGGGATAAGGCAAAGCTCTTTGGCTACGTCGTCATAGACAACCCCACGAAGGAGAAGTTTGAAAACGCCGATGTTGCCCTTGTTTCAGGCGAGGTTAGCTTCTACATGCAGCCGAGAACGGTCTATGCACTCGCCAAAGAGCAGGCAAGTGTGGGAACCGCACCTTCCATACAGCCGGAAAAGCTGGAGGCGTTTTACATCTACAGGCTCGGCACAGTGTCGCTGAACCCCTTTGAGAAGAAGATGATACCCTACGTCTATCAGGAAGCTCCCTTTGAGCGTGAATACCTCTACGAGAGCTACCCCTACACCGGCAGCGGGAGCGTCTATGAGTCAATATCATTCAAAACAGAGAAGGTTCTCCCGGCGGGGATTGTTGAAATCTATAAGGAGATGAACGGGAGCAACATCCTCATAGGGGAGAGGATGATTCAGCACACCCCGAAGGGAGATATCCTTAGGATAGGCATTGGAAAGGACATAGACCTCAAGGGGACAACCAAGGTGCTGGAAGAAAAGCGCGGCGATCGCTACTCATACTACAAGATAATGGTGACCGTTGAGAACTTCGGAAAGGATGCAAAAACTGTGATAGTAAGACACTACAAACGCGGAGTGCTGAAAACTTCGTCAGTGAAGCCCCTCGACGAAACGGCCAACTATGTGGAGTTCAAAGTAACTGTGGGGCCCGGGGAAAAGAAGGAAATAGTATTTGACTATGAGATCAGCTATTAAGCCTTTCTCAGGGCAATCTCGAAGCTCTTTTCTCCTTTTATTATCTGAAGAATAAGCGTTTTGTCATAGTCCAGAAATCTGGTTCCCTTAAGGGTGTATCCCTCTTCCTTGAGGTGTTCATGGAGCTTCAATCCGAGATCCTCAAATATTTCTGCCGCCATTGTAGCGAAGCTCGGCTCCTCTATACCGAGCTCATCGTGATATTTCCTTGCCATCTCAAAAACATCCATACCATCACCTCATTTAGCACTACGGTGTTCCTGAATTAAAAATTACCGCTCACCAAAAGCTTTAAAATTTCCATGGCTTACTAACCATCGTGGTCATCATGGATGAGAAAATCCTGAAAAAAGGCAGGAGATACTTCAGGGAGGGCCGGGTTCTCTGGGTGGTTAAGAGAGGGAACATGCTGTTTTCCAAGGTTCTGGGCACCTATCCATACTATGTCGAGCTTGAAATTGAAAACTGGGAGAACAGATGCACCTGTCCGTTGGGAAGCGATTGCAAGCATGCCGCCGCAACCAGAGTGGCATTTGAGGAGGGATTCTACATCGAAATAGGGGAAGAATACGCCGGATTCTCACCTGAATGTGCCATAGAGCTTTATTTTATCAAAAATCCTGAATTTGGCTTGGAAACCATTCTGAAGGAGCTGGAGTATGTTTTAAACAGTGATGAGAGCGGGAGTGAAGTCGCGAGACTTTTCAGGAAGGCTCTGAAACTTTTGGAGCTGTCCCCTGATAAGAAGGCATATTCCATGCTTGAAAAGATTCTCGAAGAATATGAAGCTCTCTTTCCAGACTACCAGCTGACGGAAATCCTCAAAAAGGAACTAATCCATGCCCGCCAAAAAGCCTTATAAAAGGAACCTTAACTAAATGAGACATTAGAGGGGGGTAAAATGAAGGCCGTATACCGGGGAATGTGCCCAAACTGTGGGGATAGAATCTGCGACGAAAGGCTTTACAGAAAAAATCCCTGTGAGACGTGTCTTGACAGCGAGATTCACGCTCCGACGTATATTGACCTGATAACTGCTGTAAGGGAAGCCCTGAAAGTAAGAGAAACCCTGAAGCAGTGGGAGGAGATTTATTTTCTTGAGACCAAACTTAGAGAGGTGGAGGACCTGTTTGAGAAGGCCACGGGCTTCACCTTCTGGAGCGCCCAAAAAACATGGGTCAAAAGGCTTGTAAAGGGAAAGAGTTTCTCTATCATAGCCCCGACGGGCATGGGAAAGAGCACTTTCGGGGCCTTTATGGCCATCTACCATGCGATGAAGGGAAAGAAGAGCTATATGGTGGTTCCGACAACCCCCCTCGTTATTCAGACGATTAAAAAGGTCACCCAGCTGACTGAGAGGGCAGGGATCCAGATCAATCTGGCCTATTATCACGGGAATCTGAGGAAGAAGGAAAAGGAGGAGATGATTGAGAAAATAAAAAATGGAGATTACGATATCCTCATAACAAGCGCCCAGTATCTGGCCAGGAAATTTGATGAGATGTTCAGCGGGAAGCATTTTGATTTCATCTTCGTTGATGATGTGGATGCCTTCCTGAAGGCCTCAAAGAATATTGACCGCTCCCTCATCCTGCTCGGCTTCAATGAGGAAATAATCCAGAGGGCATGGGAGATTATAAGGCTGAAGAAGCAGATGGCCAGATATCTGAACGGAAATTCAGAGGACAAAAACGAAAAGCTGAAAGAGCTGAACAGACAGATTGCGGAGATTTCACGTGAGATTGAGGAATTCAAAGAGAAAAGCGACATCGGAGTTTTAATCATAGCCTCCGCAACAGGCAGCGCCCGGGGAGACAGGATAAAGCTTTACAGGGAGCTTCTGGGTTTTGAAGTCGGCAGCGGGAGGTCAGTTCTTAGAAACGTCGCCGACAGCTATCTGTTCCCGGCAAATGACATCAAAGAGCACGTTGCAGAGCTTCTCAGCAAACTCGGAAGAGGAGGGCTGGTTTTTGTCCCGATAGATCAGGGAGTGGGCTATGCCGAAGAGCTGACGAAGTACCTCCGGGAGAAAGGCCTGAAAGCCGAGCTGATTTCATCGAGGAGCAAGAAGGGTCTGGAGAAGTTTGAAAAGGGTGATGTGGATTATCTCATCGGGGTCGCCACCTATTACGGCAGCATTGTGCGCGGTCTTGACCTGCCTCACCTAATACGCTATGCCGTCTTCACGGGCGTTCCGAAATTCAGATTTTCAATAGACCTTGAGAGGCCCACCATCTACCGGGTTCTCGGGCTGATGAGTGAGGTCATGGACTTCCTCGAAGGGGATCAGAGAAAGGAGGCGGAAAAGCTCCATGCCCGTTTGAGGAGGCTCATACGGAACATCCCTCAGTTCGAGCTGCTGAAGATTGAGGAGGCTCTGGCAGAGGGCCTGCCCCTTGAGGGGTTTCACAACCATGTTCTCGATGTATTCAAGCAGGCCGTCGAGTTTCTCAGGAAAACCCTGAAGGATGAGGCTGTTCTGAAAAGGATAGCAGAGGATCCCTTTGTAAGCCTTAAGGAAGAGGAAGGAAAGTGGTACATCGAGATTCCGGACGTTAGAACCTATATTCAGGCAACTGGAAGGACGAGCCGGCTCTTCGCCGGTGGAATCACAAAGGGACTGAGCGTTCTCCTTGTTGATAATGAAAAGGTCTTCAACGGCCTCGTCAGGCAGATGCGCTGGCGCTTCACAGAGTTCAAAATGGAGCCCTTCGAGGAGTTAAACCTTGAAGAAGTCCTGAAGGAGATAGATGAGGACAGGCTTAAGGTCAGACTCGTGATGGAGGGCAAAATAAGCCAGAAGACAAAGGATCTGGTCAAATCAGCACTCATGATAGTTGAATCACCCAACAAGGCGAGAACCATAGCAAACTTCTTTGGACAGCCGAGCAAGAGGAGGATAGGAGACTTGGTGGCGTATGAAGTCAGCATAGGGGATAGGATGCTGACCATTCTGGCAAGTGGCGGGCACATGTTTGACCTTGTGACGAACGAGGGCTACCACGGCGTTCTGGTTGACGAGAAAGACGGCATGGTGAAGTTCATCCCGATTTACGACACCATAAAGCGCTGCCGGGACTGCGGGCATCAGTTTGTCGACTGGGAGGAGAAGGGAATCTGCCCGAGGTGTGGAAGCAGGAACGTGAGGGACGCCTTTGAGAACGTCAGAGCCATGCGCGAGATAGCCCAGGAGGTTGATGAGATACTCATAGCAACCGACCCGGATACAGAAGGTGAGAAGATAGCCTGGGATATAAGGAACGTCCTCAGCCCCTACACACCAAACATCAAGCGCATAGAGTTCCATGAGGTCACAAGGCCAGCAATACTCAGGGCGCTTGAGGAAGCAAGGGATGTGAATGAAGCCCGCGTCAATGCCCAGCTCGTCAGAAGAATAGAGGACAGATGGATAGGCTTTGAGCTCAGCCAGAAGCTCCAGCAGGTCTTTGAGAACAGGAATCTATCCGCAGGCAGAGTCCAGACACCCGTTCTGGGGTGGGTGATTCAGAGATACAAACAGTTCACGGAAAGCGAAACCGACTTCATGCTGCTGACACTTGAGAACGACCTCACGGTGATGTTCGAAGGTGTGAAGGAGGAGATTGAAGAGGTAACTGTGGAGGACGTCACGATAGAGGAGAGGAAGCTCAATCCTCTGCCGCCCTACACAACCGATACAATGCTTCAAGACGCTTCCACTTTCCTGAAGCTTTCAGCGCCGGAAACGATGAGGCTTGCTCAGGATCTGTTTGAAACCGGTCTCTGTGTTACTCCCGATACCCTCGTGAGCCTTGCTGACGGCAGGATAATGAGCATTAAAGACGCAGTGAAGAACTCGGAGGGCAGGTTGCTGGCTGTGAATGGTCTCAAACCCAGTGAGACAGAGGCTCTCAAATTCTGGGAGATAGACTGGAAAGGGCCGCTGAAGGTCGTGAAGCTTAAGAACGGACACGAAATAAAAGCTACTCCTGATCACGGCCTCCTTGTAATGAGGGACGGAAAGCTTGGTTGGGTCTCAGCAAAGAATGTCCAGCCCGGAGACTATCTCGCCTTTGCCTATAACACCGGGCACCCCGGTAGGGGGGAATATACCCTTCTCAGTCTTCTCGTGAAGCTCAGGATAACCGATGTCATGGTTGAGCTTGATGGAGAGTACTTCGAAAAGCTTGCCCCGCTTATAAAAGAGCGCATTAAGACCAGCACGAAATACAAATATCTGCGCAACCATGTTCTTCCGCTGCACCTCCTCATGGAGTGGGGAGTAAAGGATTATGAACCTCACGTGATATCTCTCTACCGCCAGAGGGCTGGAACTAAGCGCATACCCAACTTCAAACTCAACGATAAGTTCTGGTATGTCTTCGGTCTGATACTTGGAGACGGCACGATAAGAGGAAGCAAGGTGCTGATTTCCCAGACCCCGCTGAAGAGGGTTAAAGGAATACTCAAGGAAGCATTCCCGTTTCTTCATGTCTTTGAGACAACCAACCAAGTGGGTTTCTCAAACTCTATACTTGCTGAACTTTTCAGACGGCTTGGCGCCCGGAAGGGTGAGCTTAATCCTCTGATATTTGGTCTGAAGGAAGAATATATTAATGCAATACTGGCAGGATACTTTGACACCGACGGAACATTCTCGCTGCTCCATGACAAAAAAGGAGTTAACCTAAGAGCTACACTGACCTCCAAGAGGTATGATGTTCTCAAAATGTTCAGCATTTATCTGTATCAGATTGGAATACTTAACTACCTCAAGAGGGATAAGCGCACAGAAGTTTGGGATATGATAGTCAGCAACAGAAGCTTAGAACACTTCAAGAGAAAGATTTATCCCTATCTCAGAATCCGGCGGAAACAGTTTGATGATGCTTATATTGAGTACAGAAGTTCAAGAAAGCCACAGCAGGGCGACCTCATTCCCGTTGGGGCGGTCTTTAGAAGACTGAACTTTCCACAAGGAGCCAAGAACCGGATACTGAATGAAACAGGCATTGACGTCTGGAACTGGCTGAAAAAAGATAACGGAGAGATCCCCCGGGAAAAGCTTGCCGAAGTCATTAAATATGCCAAGGACAGCAGCATAAAAGCTTTCCTTGAGTCACTTGTGAATGCGGGAGTTACTTGGATCAAAGTCAAGGAGGTAAGTGAAGCACACTACGAGGGCAGGCTCTATGACTTTACGACAACCACGGGGAACTTTCTGTCCAACGGTATTGTCTCCCACAACTGTACCTATCACAGAACCGACTCGATACACGTCAGCAATACCGGAATTGAAGTTGCCAAGGAGTACATAACCCAGGAAATCGGAGAGGAGTATTTTGCCCCGAGGAAATGGGGGGAAGAGGGCGCCCATGAGGCCATAAGGCCAACGAGGCCCATAGACACCGGAAGGCTCATGCAGCTCATCAGGGATGGGGTAATCACCCTTGCCCGCGGGCTCACCAGAAACCACTTCAGGCTGTATGATATGATTTTCAAACGCTTCATGGCGAGTCAGATGAAAGCAGCCAGAATTCTCCATGAAAAGGCAGTAATTGATGCAGGTATTGCCAGAGCTGAGGTCGAGGGCTACACAGAGGTGCTCTACGATGGATGGGCCAGAATAAGAAGGCTCCCCATGTGGCAGATTCCAAAGCTTGAAAAGGGGCAGAAGCTCAGGGTGAAGGAGTTCAAAAAGTGGCGTGCCCCGAAGGTTCCACTCTACACCCAAGGGGACATAATAGCCCTGATGAAGGAGAAGAAAATAGGAAGGCCTTCAACATATGCCAAGATAGTCAAAACCCTTCTGAGCAGATACTACGTCATAGAAACACGGGGCAGGAAGAAGCTCGTCCCCACGGATCAGGGCATAAAGGTGTATCACTACCTGATAAGCAAATACAGAGACCTCGTCAGCGAGGAAAAGACCAGAGAGCTGGAGGCGCTTATGGATATGGTGGAAGAGAACAAAATTGATTACCAGAAGGTGCTTGCTGAACTGTATAATGAAATAAAGTTATACATAAATACCGATTAAATGTCACTGTTTTATGATTTTGTTTCGTATTTTATTACATCTTACCCTCCCAGCGAGATCAAAAAACTTAAAACCAGAAAAGGAGTAAATTCTTTGTATGTCTATGCAACCTTGCTAATATTGTCTGGAGTTATATCAGGTTATGAAGATTAATAACCAGAAAAACTTTGGGTATAAGAAAAAACCTTATATACCTTAACGCCCTATAAGCAAAATGAAAAATTTGAAGGTGGTAAAAATGGTCAAAGATAGAATGGTAGAACTTTTACAAGAGCACTTTGAACTGAACTTATACGAAGCCCGGGCATATGTTGCCCTCGTTGGTTTTGGTGTTTTGACACCCGCCGAGCTTGCCAGCGTTTCCGAGGTGCCTGCACCGAGGACTTATGATGTTCTCAGGAGCCTTGAGAAGAAGGGATTCGCCATCAGCCAGCCCGGCAAGGTCAACAAATACAGGCCGGTACACCCAGAGAACATCCTTGAGAAGTTCATAGAGGAGTGGCAGGAGCGCATCAAGGAAGAGCTTGAAGCAAAGAAGAAGGCAAAAGAGGAACTCCTTGAGCTCATGACTCCACTGATAGAGACAGAAATACCAAAATACGGTGTTGAAAGGGTATGGGTTGTTAGAGGAATAAGGAACGCCACACTTAAGACCAAAGAAATGTTCGAGGATGTTAAGGAGCAGATTCTCCTGGCAGATGACGGGTACATAGCAATAAACCTTGAGAACGACATCATAAAAGCTGTTGAGAGAGGCGTGAAGGCCAAGATCATAGTGGCAAAACCACTGCTGCCAAGATTACAGAGCTCAAAGCTCATGGACTACTACAAGAGCGGCAAAATCGAGCTTAAGGTCGCCGACAAGCTGGAGCTTCCGATGCTCATCTGCGACGATGAAGTCTTCTTTGCTCTGGAGGACATGGCCGCGAGATACTTCAACTACGAGACCCAGATATGGATCAAGGACTTCAGGATAAAGGCCCTCTTTGAAGGCAAGTTCAACGGATACTGGGAGAACGGCAAGAAAGTTTGATCTTTCTTTTTTCATTGATTTTCTTTAACAGATGACTCAACAGAAAATTAGAAGAAAGCGAATAACTCAGATATACTTAAACTCCTCTTCTTCCTCACTTTTCTCTTTAAGCTTCCAGAAAAGCTTTCCTTCCTTCTGGTAACTCTCAACCTTTCCCTGCTCGACGAATCTGAGTAGATACCGCCGTACCTCCATAACAGAGAGTTTCGTGATTCCGGTGAGCTCTTCAATTGTTTTTGGGCCATCTTCAAGAGCCTCTAAAACCCTGACATTTTTCATTTCACTCCCTCCAGTTTCTTGTATCTTTCCAGCAGTTCTATTATCTTCTCCATAACCCTTAAGTGTTTCTCAAGTTCATCTATCTCTTCAGGCAGCGAACTGGCCAGCTCGTTAAGTTTTTCCTTAAGGATCTTCTCAACATCCCCGGTTTCGGTCTTTTTCTGTTTTTCCCTGTATTCACAGACAGGACAGAAAACCCTGCCGTTCAGCTCGAACATTGGAGATCCGCATCTGGGGCAGTGCCTGTCGAGCATTTTAGCTCCAGAAAGGAGAAGAGGCGTGATGATTTTCCTTATTTCTTCCTGAGTGAGAGCCATACTACCCACCTCCCATAAGCTGAAAGACCTCAACTAAAGCTTTTTTGCCCAGTCTGGAACGGCGTATCCTGTCTGAAATTTCTGAGATATCAAAGGCAATTATAGTAAAGTTCCTTTTGATTTCCTCCAGAATCTCAATCAGCTGCTCCAGTGTTAGCTCACCGTGCTGGAAGCGTGCAATCCTGTATTCGGGTCTTAAAACATCCATATCTATGGTCAAATATATTTCCTCTCCGAGGTATTTCCTCGCTTCGGCAATAATATCTCCGATTGATCCAGTCTGAAGATTTTTGTACGCCTTCCACCTACGTCCAATTTTTCTGCTTCTTAACAGGGCAGGAAATATTTTAACCCTCCGGGTCCATAGCTCTGTCCTTTCGGTTGTGGGTATCATGAGAACCGGCCCCACAATGGCAGCTCTGTTTATTATCTTCTCCTCAAGGGCATATGCCAGCCACGAGCCGTGATCGAGATAGTCATGCATGAGGTCAGTATGGGCATCCACACTTATCAATCCAGGGGGTCTGAGGCTCTTGACTATGCCATAGCTGGCCAGATGTTCTCCCACGATATATGCCCTATCCCTGGGAACCCTATCTGCCAGAAGCTCAATATTACTCGACTCCACAATCATATATTCCTCCAGAAGCTTGTTTCTCCTAAGGTAATTGAGGACATACAGAACTCCCTCTCTATTTGGTCTCTCGCCAAAAGGAATGAATGTAACCATTTTCCATCCCAGCTACATTCTGTAAGGGAGCTTTTAAATCTTAGCTACACCAATCGACATAAATCTGTAAAAGAACCATAGTCAAAGTTTAAAAGTGGGTGCGTTAATGTTAAATTGAAAATCTTTTGGAGGTAGCAAGATGATCCTGCAGGTTGCACTGGATTTGACAGATGTGGAACAGGCAATTTCCATAGCAGAAAAAGCTGCCCGGGGCGGGGCTCATTGGCTTGAAGTTGGAACTCCTCTAATCAAAAAAGAAGGTATGAGGGCTGTTGAGCTATTGAAGAGGCGTTTTCCTGACAGAAAGATAGTGGCTGACCTGAAGACCATGGATACTGGGGCTCTGGAAGTTGAGATGGCAGCCAGACATGGTGCAGATGTTGTTTCTATTCTCGGTGTTGCTGATGATAAAACAATAAAAGATGCTGTAGACGTTGCGAGAAAATACGGCATCAGAGTCATGGTTGACCTTATTGGAGTCAAGGACAAAGTCAAAAGAGCCAAAGAACTTGAGAAAATGGGAGTTCACTACATACTGGTCCACACAGGCATTGATGAGCAGGTTCAGGGAAAGAGCCCTCTGGAGGATTTAGGAGAGGTGGTGAAAGCTGTCAAAGTTCCGGTGGCTGTGGCAGGTGGCCTGAATCTCGAAACAATACCCAAGGTCATAGAGCTGGGGGCAACTATAATCATCGTGGGAGGTGCAATAACGAAAGCAAACAATCCCGAAGAAACCACAAGAAAAATAATAGACCTTTTCTGGGGAGAATACATGCTCACAATAAAAAAGGCCATGGGGGATATAGTGGAACATATAAGCCAAGTGGCTGAAACGCTGAAAATAGAACAGGTTAGAGCAATGGTCGATGCCATGATAGGTGCCAACAAAATATTCATCTACGGTGCAGGAAGGAGCGGATTGGTCGGAAAAGCTTTTGCCATGCGTCTTATGCATCTCGACTTCAATGTGTATGTTGTTGGTGAAACTATCACCCCAGCATTCGAACCCGGGGATCTGCTCATAGCTATCAGTGGAAGCGGCGAGACGAGGACAATAGTAGATGCCGCTGAAATTGCCAAGAAAGAGGGAGGAAAAATCGTGGCAATAACCTCCTATGCGAACTCCACTTTGGGTAAAATAGCAAATGTCGTCGTTGAAATCCCGGGGAGAGCAAAAACAGACATCCCGACAGATTACATCGCAAGACAGATGCTAACCAAATACAAGTGGATCGCACCTATGGGCACGCTGTTTGAGGACTCGACCATGATATTCCTCGATGGAATCATTGCCCTTCTAATGGCCACCTTCCAGAAAACCGAAAAGGATATGAAGAGGAAGCATGCTACCCTTGAGTAGGGATTTTCATGCTGGCTTCTTTTACCCATATTTTCGTGGGAATCGGAAATGGAGGAGCGAGGATAATCAACAATATAGGGATAGACGGCACAGTCAGGATAACCATCAACCCTGCCTATTATCTCTCCTCACAAAAAGCTGATGAATATATGGAGAGAATAGAGAGCTTCTTTTCGAGCATACCTCAAAACACAATGCTCTGGCTGATTTTCGAGGACAAGCCTGTTAACATTGAGATAGTCGAGCTTATAGCAGAACACTCCCCAAGCGATGTAATAAAACTCGCATATGTTTTAACCCCTGAGAAGGAGCTCGTTAATGCAGAGAAACCGACATGGGCCGGATATTTTGAAACAGTGTTCTACGACTCTCTGTGGGAGTTCATGAGAAAGGAGACATTCATAGGCTCTGCCTTTGAAGATGCATCCCTCCAAATCGGGAGAATGTTCTCGAAGCTCTACTATTACCTTGAGAATGAGATGCTGGTGAACATTGATTATGCTGATCTGTTCAACATAATCCGGGGAGGTAATGTCGGGATTTTAAGAATGCTCCGTGACGTTGATTTCAGCTGGCACTGGGGGATATGGGACAGGGGTTTGATCAGTATAATGGTAGGTAAAAACGTCCCGCTAAAAAATGCCCATAGAATACTCGCCAATTTTCAGGAAATACTGAGCGAGAAGGATATCATATGGGGGATTAGAGTTGTGGATAGTCTTGATGAGGAGATAGAGACCCTCGCTCTGCTGACAAAGAGGTGGTCCGATGAAGGCAGTGCTATTTGATATCGACGGAACACTCCTTACAGAGGAACCGCTCATGATGCTTTTTCTCCCGTGGGTCTATGATATGCTATCCAAAAAGCTGGGGGTAAACAGGGAAGAGGCCAGAAACAGATTTATGGCTGAGATAATCGGCAGACGCGACACATACGACTGGCACGACTGGAACTTCTTTTTCAACCTGTTTGGTATAGATCTCCGATATGAGGAGCTCCTCAGGGAGTATCCCTACAAGATTCATGTCTATCCCGACGTTCCTCCGACGCTTGAATGGCTGAAGGAAGAAGGTTATAAGCTTGGAGTTGTGACCAGCGGGCCATCATATCAGAAGCTCAAGCTTAGAATAGCGAAGCTGGACAGATATTTTGATGTCATCATCACGAGAGATGATGTAAATGCCATAAAACCCGAGCCGAAGATTTTTCTTCACGCACTTGAAAGGCTTGGTGTGGAGCCCGAAGAGGCCGTGATGATAGGGGATTCCCTTCAGCAGGACGTTTATGGTGCAAAGAACGTCGGGATGACGGGAATATGGATAAACCGTAAGGATGAAAAAGGATATAACTTTGCAGATTTTGAAATCCGGACGCTTCATGAGCTGAGAAAAGTCATGGAGGTGCTGAGATGAAGGAAATTTTTCGGAAAGATGGTGTTTTTATCGAATATGAGAAGAAAAAGATTAAGCTGGACGGGAGAAGTGATGAGCTTATCCATAGAAGGGAAAGCCCCACAAAGCTGTGGTGGGAGCTCAGAGAAGCGATAAAGGGCAAAAAGGTAAGAATAATCGTTTATGAGCTTACAGAGGGAGAGTGATGATAGGGCACCTGATAAATACAGATATCGGCAACAGGGGAGTCCTAGAGCTTTACCTTGACTACAGAAGGCAGAACTTTAATTTTTTACATAATTCTGCAGAGATGCTGTTGAATAATTGTGAAAATGTTCTGGTAATAACAGGATTCCCGATTCCTCCCATGCAGCAGGCGGAGACAGATGGTCCTCCCGGCGCTCTGGCGGTATACAGAGCCGTTGAAAGGCTGGGAGGAAAAGCTGAAATCCTGACGTATCCGGAGGTCAAAAATGCCCTTGAGCCCTTCGGGCCCCGCTTTGCCTCTGCCCCGGAAATCTCTGACTACTCCCTCGTTATAGCTATCGAAACCCCCGGAAGAGCCTCTGATGGGAAATACTACTCCATGAGCGGTCTGGAGATAACGAGGGAAACATTTGACTGGGCCGTGATCAAAGCTAGAGAGCTTGGAATCCCGACAATAGGAATCGGCGATGGCGGCAATGAGGCAGGAATGGGCAAAATTCGCGAACTTGTGAAGAAGCACATCCCCCACGGGGAGAAGATAGGGAGTGTTGTTGAGACGGATGAGCTAATAGTCTCCGCGGTTTCCAACTGGGGAGCCTACGGCCTGATAGCACAGGTCTCAATTGAAAGCGGGAAAAACCTCTTCGGGAACTGGGAGGAGAGGAGGGTTACCGAAGCCGCGGTTGGTGCAGGGCTTATCGACGGCGTGTCAAAGAAAATCGAGGTCAGCGTTGATGGAATAAGCATTGGGCTTCATGAAAAAATGGTGGAGCTTTTAAAGGGAATCATACAGGAAAAGCTCAGGTGATATAATGAGAATTGAGGACTACATAAAAGATAGAGGGAGTCTAAAATTAATCAGAAAAACCGAGGAATTTGCAAAGAGCTTCTTTGAAAAGGAAGGGACACACGGTTTTTCTCACGTTCAGAGAGTCTTGAACCTGTGCATGCATATCGGAAAAAAAGAGGGAGCCGATCTTGAAGTTCTGGCCCTGGCAGCCCTACTCCATGATATAGCAAGACCCCTTGAGGATATGGGGAAGATTGAGGATCATGCACTTGAAAGTGCAAAAATCGCAAGGAGATTCCTCAGAGGTTTGGGATATAAAAAAGTTGAGGATGTCGCCCATGCGATAGAGGCCCACCGTTTTTCAAAGCCCCCTGAACCAAGAACCCTGGAGGCCAAGATACTGAGTGATGCAGACAAACTCGATGCAATCGGTGCCATAGGGATAGCGAGGGTGTTTATGTATTCAGGGGAGCACGGAAGGGATATTGAGACCTCTCTAAAGCATTTTGAGGAGAAAATACTCAGGCTTAAGGACATGATGTACACCAGGACAGCAGGAAAAATGGCGCTGGAAAGGCATAGATACACAGAGGAATTTATCACGAGAATTAAGAGGGAAATTGAAGGGGAGCTTTAGTTTTCTCCACTGTATCTCTCTGGATTTTCCATGATAATCTTTTTAAATGACATTCTCAAAAAAGTGTTAGCTTATTTCATTCATTCTTTAAAGAATCCGGAGGTGAGCACATGAAGGCACCAATCTGTGAGGTCTGCTTGAAAACGGATGATATTCTGTGCCCTGCTGATGAAAAAAAGCTTCAGGAGGGCATAATATCCGAGCTTGATGTCAAGATATCCCGGTTGCTTTACAAGCTCCTTGGAGATGCTGATATCGAATTTAAGAAAGCAGTTGAAGCCGGAGATTTGATAGTTATAGTTGTCGGTGAGGGTGATGTTCCCATAACCATAGGCAAGGGTGGAAAGAACATTAAAACACTTATGAGAGAGCTAGGAAAGAGGATAAGGGTTATTGAGAGCAGGGAAATAAAGAGCACCGATGACGTAAAGAAGCTGGCAACCGACCTCCTTTATCCAGCGGGAGTCTTCGGAGTTAATATAGTCTATAAACCCGGAGGAGAGAATTACTATAAGGTTCTCGTGCTCAGCAGAGACAGAAGTAAGCTTCCAGAAAAAGCACAGGTTCTTGAGAGCATTCTTGCCCAGATTGTAGGCAGTGATACCAGGCTCTCATTCATCTGATTCTTTTATGGGAGGTTTTGAAGATGTACAGAACCCACTATTCAAGTCAGATTACAGAGGAGCTGGATGGAAAAAAGGTTAAAGTTGCCGGATGGGTGTATGAAATTAAAGATTTAGGCGGAATAAAGTTTGTATGGATAAAGGATAGGGAAGGAATTGTCCAGATAACTGCACCTAAGAAGAAAGTAGCTCCAGAAGTATTCAAGCTCATCCCGAAACTCGGCATGGAAGATGTTATAGCAGTTAAAGGAACCGTTAATTTTACGCCCAAGGCGAAGCTCGGTTTCGAAATATTGCCTGACAGCATAGAGGTTTTGAGCAAAGCCCAGAGCCCTCTCCCTCTTGACCCAACGGGGAAAGTTAAGGCAGAACTGGATACTCGCTTGGACAACCGCTTCATGGACATCAGAAAACCGGAGGTTATGGCCATCTTTAAGATACGCTCAAGTGTCTTCAGGGCCGTTCGTGATTTCTTCTATCGGGAGGGTTTCGTGGAGATACACACACCAAAAATCATAGCGACGGCAACAGAAGGTGGAACTGAACTCTTCCCAATGAAATATTTCGAGAAGGATGCCTTCCTTGCCCAGAGCCCGCAGCTCTACAAGCAGATGATGATGGCCTCAGGTCTCGACAGGGTCTATGAAATAGCCCCTATATTCAGGGCAGAGGAGCACAACACCACGCGCCATCTAAACGAAGCGTGGAGCATCGATGCGGAGATGGCCTTTATTGAAAATGAGGACGAAGTGATGAACCTCCTTGAAAGGCTCGTTGCCCACACAATTAGCTACATCCGGGAGCACAGCGAAAAGGAGCTTGAAATCCTTGGATTCCAGCTGGAGGAGCCAAAACTTCCCTTCAGGAGAATTACATACACGGAAGCTCTTGAAATTCTCGCAGACCTCGGAAAGGAAATTCCGTGGGGGGAAGACATTGACACCGAGGGAGAGAGAATACTCGGCAGCTACATCAAAGAGAACTACGATGAGGACCTCTACTTCCTCTACCAGTATCCGAGCGAGGCGAAGCCCTTCTACATCATGAAATACGACAACAAGCCGGAGATAAGCAGGTCTTTTGACCTTGAATACAGGGGAATTGAGATAACCTCAGGAGGGCAGAGAGAGCACAGGCATGATATCCTTGTCGAGCAGATAAGGGAGAAGGGCCTCAATCCTGAGAGCTTTGAATTTTACCTCAAAGCATTCCGCTACGGCATGCCGCCTCATGGAGGGTTTGGTTTAGGTGCAGAAAGGCTTATCAAGCAGATGCTCGATTTGGGCAACATCCGGGAAGTTATTTTATTCCCGAGAGACAGGAAAAGACTCACACCGTAAGGCCTTTATACTTTCTTTCACTTTTACCATTTAGGTAACTTGATATCTGGAGGCTGGAAACATGAAAAGGCACGTTGCTCTAATTGTGGTAGGTGTGCTAATTTTGTCTACTATGCCACTGGTAAAATCCGCGAATATACCATCCCAAGCAAGCCTTGACCTCATAACCCTGCACATGGGGGATTCAATCGTCCTCGGGGACTATAAAATCACATTCGCTGGTTTGGGAAGAATCAGCCCCGGAAATGTCCTTGCAGCTGATATTGAGATCTCGGGGCCAGAGGGGAAAGATGGGTTCCCATTGTCCAACGGGGCCTGGGCTCTCTATCCCTCGTCAAACAATCCACTGCTGAATATAAGCGTTGTATGGCTGAAGGAAAATGAAAAGACCGCTCTTGTAAGGGTGAGCTCTCCTCTAGAGAAGCTGATACCCGATGAAACCCTCTCGGTCGGACAGTATCTGACACTGCCATGGGAATCCCCCAGAATAAAGATAAAATTAGCTGCCGCTTATTCAACAAAGGCTGTTTTCTACATATATCTCCCATACTCAAGTAGTCCTAAAACTGTTACGGTTGATGAGGATGATGGTGTTGGGGTGCCATACAAGCTTGCGGAAGATATGTATTACAGCCCCTACATATACATATATCTAAAGGCTGTCTCTTATACACATCTGACG
>WAPO01000070.1 GCA_015520705.1 Thermococcus sp.
CTGTCAAGCGTTCTCCGGGACGGGTAGTGAAAGCCGCCGATAACGAAGTGGGCTTTTTCGTAGCCCGAAACCTTAAGGACTGCCCTTGTAAGCCTATCAACGCCTGGATGGGAGCAGCCGACGATGACGACGAGTCCTGAAGGTGTTTCCACCCCTATCGCATGCTCAAAGTCATCCAACACCCCTGAAGTCCAGACCCCGTCGGTTATTTCCCCCGCGTTGTGAACTTCGAAAATGTTCAGCCTCCTGATTTCTCCGCCGGGCGGAGCGTAGAGCCTCAGTCCCGGATTCAGCTCTGCTATGTAAGGAAATCCGCCATAGTGATCATAGTGCCAGTGGCTCAGGACGGCGAAGTCCAAATTTTCGAGTGAAACACCGAGAACTTTCGAGTTGTGGGCGAGAACACTCTCCCTAGTATCTGCATCAAAGAGGAATCGGTCTTTCCCCTTAACCAAGAGGCTCCAGCCCCAGTCGTTCAGGAGACCTTTTGAGGGGACGTTGTCGTTTAGGATTATGAATCTCGTGCTTACACCCCCACCACATACTTTCTATCCTCAAAGTCCCCGAAGGAGGCAAGTTTAAGCCCAGTAAGGCCCTCTCGATGTCCATCACCTTCATTGCGGCGAAGTGCGTTACTCCAGTACCTCTCAGGAACTCTGGTAGGAACTGTTCCGTCAGGCCCGTCAGCGACTAGCTTAAGGCCATCCGTAAGCGGCAGTGCCTTCCTCTTGATCTCCCCGAGCAGCATTCCTCACACCCCTCGGTGTTAGGCGCTCATCTTTAAATGCCCATCGATAGTTAGGTGAACCGAAAACTTTAAATCTTGTGCATATGCACAAAATATTGAAGGAGGTGATGGAAGATGAGGATTGCAGTCCCGACAAATGGAGGAGGAATAAACGATACGGTTGCACCTGTCTTCGGAAGGGCGGCGGCCTTCTTCATAGCCGACGTCGACGAGAAGGGCAACATTACCAATCAGAAGGTCATTCAGAACAGTGCTGCAATGGCAGCCGGTGGAGCCGGCCCAATGGCAGTCCAGACCCTCATCAACGAAGGCGTTGAAGCCATTATAGCACCGCAGGTTGGACCAAATGCTTTCGGAGCCATCCAGGCAGCGGGAATTAAACTCTATCAGGTCGCTCCGGGAACACCTGTTGAGGAGGCTATCAAGGCAGTAACCAGCGGAAGCGTTGGGCAGTTCACAGCCCCTACCCCACCGGTCGCTCCAGCTACACCAGCGACCCCGGTGCCTGCTTACGGCCCATATCCTGCCCCACCAGTATATCCGGGCTATGGATACGGCTTTGGATGGGGAAGAGGCTGGGGCCGCGGTGGCTGGGGAAGAGGACGCGGATGGGGCAGAGGCGGCAGAGGTTGGGGAGCTCAGCTCGGCTACTGCCCCTGGACAGGCCAGCCAAGCAGGAGAACGTGGCTTGCCAGGTTCTTCGGCTGGTGGTGATGTCTTTTTAATTTTTTAAGGAGGTTCAGAAATGCCGAGAGGAGCAGGAAAAGCATACAGAGGGTTTGCTAGCTACCGGGGGACAGGGTTCTACAGCCTGCTTGACCTTCTGCTGCTCATAGGAATGCTCTACTTCCTGATCAAGCTCTTCCTCGTGGCACTGCCCTATGCCCTGGGGCTCGGGTTTCTCCTGCTTCTGAGAGAGCTCCTGAGACCCAGGCCGTGGGGAAGATTTTTCTGAGCTTATGCAAACTTTTTTAAGTTCGGCTTTCCTAATTCAAGTGGAGGTGGAAAGATGAAAATCGTCATTGCAACCATAAACGGCGGACTTGATGATAGAGTAAATCAGGCTTTCGGGAGAACCCCAACCTTTACAATAGTCGACGTTGAGAATGGCCAGATAACCAATGTGCAGGTGCTTCCAAACCCCGGATACTCCCAGCCCAGGGGCGCCGGTGTCACAGCGGCCCAGTTCTGCATTGATCAGGGAGCTAATGCAGTAATAGCCGGCCAGTTCGGCCCCAATTCATCAGGAGTTCTTCAGGCAGCGGGAATAAAGATGGTTTCGGCACCGGCAACAATGACCGTGCGAGAGGCAGTCGAATCCTTCCTTCGGGGAGAACTCACAGGAGCTATTATGGGCCCAGAAGGCAGCGGAATGGGAGGAGGCTACGGCCGTGGTGGTGGCATGGGGCGTGGAAGAGGAGCCGGTGGCGGAATGGGCAGAGGCCGCGGCGGTGGATATGGTCGTGGTAGGGGCGGCTGGTGAAACAAGCCCCATGTAACTCTCCCGTTCTTTTCAGGTGGTCAGAATGAAGCTAACAATTCTTTTTGAAAACCATGCCGGCTATAAAAAAGGCCTAATTGGCTATCATGGTTTTTCTGCCCTTATCGAGCACAGAGGGAGGAAAATTCTCGTGGATACAGGAACAGATGGCAATGTTCTCCTGCACAACATGAAATCCCTCGGCATCTCTCCTGAAGAAATCGATGCCCTATTCATAACCCACGGCCACTACGACCACACCGGTGGATTGAAGGCCTTCCTTGAAGCCAGAGAAGAAGGAATAGACATCTACGCCCACACCGGCATCTTCCAGCGCAGGGCAGCGCTCAAGCCGAAGTGGAGGGAGATTGGGATACCATTCACGCGGGAGGAGCTTGAGGCTCTCGGTGCGCAATTTCACCTGAGCACCGAACCAACTGAACTCCTGCCAGGCTTCATAAGCTCCGGGGAGATAGAAAGAAGGCATTGGGACAGGGCAGTGGGATATCTCGTGAGAGATGGAGAAATTACAAAAGATTCCGTTAAAGACGACATGGCTCTTATAGTTGATTTAGGCGATGGCATTGCGGTTATAACAGGCTGCGGGCACAGTGGAATACTCAACATAGCTGAACACGCAGTAAGACTCACCGGAAAGCCAGTAAAGGCCCTCATCGGGGGCTTCCATCTCAGGGGAGCAAAGGCAACCCTTCTGAAAGAAACCGCTGATGGCCTCAGATCACTCGGCGTGGGAAAGCTCTATGCAGGTCACTGCACCGGGATTGACGAGTATGCCTATCTGAAGACCCACCTCAAAAACGTGGAGCCGCTTCACGTGGGGAAAGTCATTGAGCTGTAGAACCTCTGAACTGATTTTTATCATCATCTTTTTATCCATAGTGACTTAAGGAATAACCGGGGACGTCCTATGAAACGGTGGCAGATTTACTCTGGCCTTCTCTCGCCGCTCATCGGCCTCGGCGGGGTTCTCACGGCAATCATTATAAACCGCTCTTGGTGGAGCATCACCGACAACGCGATAAGCGACATGGGGAGGGTTGGTCTTAGACACAACTGGGTGATGAACTCAGCACTCATAATAGCAGCAATTTTGGGAATTTACTACGCCTCTGGTCTCTTGATGGAGCTCAAAAGCTCCCTCCAGAAGCTCGGTGCTGGAATTTTCATACTCGGCCTGTTTTCCCTCATGGCTATCGGCCTTTTCCCTGAGGGCACTTCACCGCACTACTATGTGAGCTGGGCCTTTTTTGTAATGGCCGGCCTTGGAATGCTGATAACCGGGATCGGATTCTATATGAAAGGGGATAGGAACTTCGGGGCCTTCACTGCAGCCCTTTTTGTCATTGCCTGGTTCCTTGCAGCAACCGCAATGAAGACCTTCAGAGGCGTTGCCGTATCAGAGTTCATTGGCATTTTTGGAATAGTAATTTGGCATTATGCACTCCTCATGAGGCTTAAAAGCACACCAGAGACCTAAAACTCCAGATTTTATCCACTGAAAAGATTAAATGGGCCTTAAAGATACAAGGATGGTGCAACTTATGCGAGGACTTATATTAAACCAGAAAGCGATCACAGAAAGAGAGAACAAAGAATAAACAGGCTGAATTTTCACATGAGACAAACTTAATCTGACCTTAGAGGAGCTGGTGGAAAAGATTTTAGTCATTGAAAATATAATGCCAATGGGTGATCACCATGTTGAGTATAAACCTCTCCGGGAAGCTTGCCTTTACGACCGCATCGAGCAAGGGGATTGGCTTCGGTGTTGCAAGGGTTTTAGCCATGGCAGGGGCCGATGTTATCCTTCTCTCAAGAAACGAGGAGAACCTAAGGAAGGCGAGAGAGAAGATAAAGGCCGAGAGTGGTGTGGGTGTCGATTATATCGTTGCAGACCTCACAAAGCGCGAAGACCTTGAGAGAACAGTCAAAGAACTCAACAATATAGGCGAGCCAGATGTATTCTTCTTCTCCACCGGCGGGCCAAAGCCGGGCTACTTCATGGAGATGGACATGGAAGACTGGGAAGGAGCGGTAAGGCTCCTCCTCTATCCAGCGGTTTACCTCACCAGAGCCCTCGTGCCTGCTATGGAAAAGAAGAGCTTTGGCAGGATCGTCTACTCCACGAGCGTTGCGATAAGGGAGCCCATACCTAACATAGCCCTCAGCAATGTCGTTAGGATTTCAATGGCGGGCCTCGTGAGAACTCTCGCTAAGGAGCTCGGGCCGAAGGGCATAACCATAAACGGCATCATGCCCGGCATAATCCGCACTGACAGGATGATACAGCTAGCAAAGGACAGGGCAAAGAGGGAAAGAAAGACCGTTGAGGAGGCCCTTCAGGATTATGCAAAGCCTATACCCCTCGGCCGTCTTGGAGAGCCTGAGGAGATAGGCTACCTGGTTGCATTCCTTGCGAGCGACCTGGGGAGCTACATAAACGGCGCGATGATTCCTGTTGATGGTGGGAGATTGAACTCCGTCTTCTAATTCCCTTCTATTTTCTGGATATGCATCACTCCTATAATGCTGCTGGTGATTGCTGGATTTTGACACTTTGACAGAATATACGCTTATTAGAAAATTAATCTCCAGTTATGAGAAACTTACAGAACGGAGCAAGACCTCAGCGTCCTGCAACCATGGAAAAATAGTTTGTATGGAGCTCTTCAACTTTTTTCATCTCTCAGGAGGAGGGGATTATTATGCCTCCCTGCTCAATAGCGAAAAGAATGTCAGAGTGCCATATTCATTCCCAGAAGGTTTTTATAGAAGATGGTATTTTGACTAAACGATGTTTATGAGTAAAACACCAACAAACTCAACCAATATCATCTCAATGAGTATAACCAGCAATGCCCAGGCCAGATATGTTATGCTTCTTCTCGTCCTTATTACGGTAGCTATTATTCTTATTATTTGATCGCACTCAAGAGTGCTTTTGATTCTTTTGGCTCCCTTTGGTTCTTTGGGGGCTCTTTTTGGGTGTCAAAACTCTGGAGGTGCAGAATATGAAGCCTGTTGGAGCCTCTGGGTGGAAAAAGGCCGGCCTGATGCCGGTCATGGAGAATGGATCGCTATGGGTAACCGTAGCGATGAGAACAAGGGATGGCCCGACTGCACTGGAACAAAGATTCAGAAACGAGCTTGAGAATGCCGGCTGGAAAGTAACCTTCAGCGCCAACTGGTGGAGCTCCAGTTACGGCGTGGCAATGTTCGAAGCGGAGAGAGAAGAAAAGAAGAAGGTGCTGGTGGTCAAGTGGGCCTATGGCGAATTGGAGGGACTGTTTGAAGTTCGTGGAACTGACGAAAGAGGAGGTAGAAAGGAACTGTATGAAGTAATTGAAATGGTCAGCGATGATTTGATGTATGATTCAGTGTTGAGGAACATGATGGATCGGTATTAATTTGAAGTTGAGGAGTAAGTGTATGTAAATGACCCATTCCTTTATTTCTGATTTTTCCCGTCGAGATTAGCCACCTCTACGTACCATAACAATATTAATATGAAAAGCATAATTTAGGGAGAGGTGATTTTGTTGGCGGTTATGAGATTGTGGCACGGCAGAGTTCCCCGGGAAAAAGGGGATGAGTATGAAGAGTTCCTAATTGAAAGGGCAGTGCCGGACTACAGCTCGGTGGAAGGTCTGTTGAAGCTTTACTTCACGAGGCGGGACGAGGAAAACGAAACCCACTTCCTCCTCGTAACGATATGGGACTCAATGGAGGCCATAAAGAGGTTCGCAGGGGAGAATCCAGAGCTTGCAAAATATTATCCAGAGGATGACGAGTTCCTCCTTGAAAAAGAGAGATATGTTCAGCACTATGAAGTTTTCTTTGAAAAATGAGGAACAGGGGGAATTTGGCTCCCCGATACTCACTCTTCAGCATCCCACAGCGCCAGTCCATTCTTCTGAGGCTTCCTTTCCAGAGGTTCTCCAAGCAACTCTTGGATGAATACCTCCGCCACAAAAACTTCCCCCTCAACTAGATGACCGCCGTAGAGGGAACCATCGGAATCGCCGAGAGCGACATGAATGTGTGCGAACGGCTCGCCGTCCTTGATGCTTATATTTCCCATAAGAGAGACAAGCTCATAGGTGCCTTTAAGCTCCATAATCTTGTACTGTCTTCTATCCTCCTTAAAATAACCTATCTTCGGGTTTTTGAGAGTTCCGATGGCATACACGGTGCCGATGAAAATGTTGTGCCTCTTTGCAAACTCATTTATGAAACTCAAAATCTCCTCTCCCTCAGGGATCCTGAAGAGAAAAGACCTTCCCTTCGAGACCTTCATGCTATCACCTCAAAGCTAATAAGCACAACTAAATTTAATCCTTTGGGTGAATAGCATGACAGAACTGAAAGAGATTCTGCTGAGCGTGCTGCCCGGGCTTCCGGAGCTTGGGAGCGTGGACTTCTCAGCCTACCAGACACCCTACATCGAACTTCTAAAGACATTCAAAGAAAGCGGAAGAAGGGGACTAACCGAATTCACAGAGTTTTTAAAGGAGAACGGAAGAGAGGAAGTTATAGCCGGTAGATTTCTGATTTCCACACTCCAATACCTCCTTATACGATACCGCCGCTTTGAGGATGAAAGCGTCGAAATCCCAGCCTTCAAGCTCTTCATGATTATCAAAGACTGGCTCAATGAGCACGGCTTTGAGAGAGATTATAAGAAGCTCCTTCATTCCTTCGTCGGTTACATGGTTGAGATCGCCGAGAGAATCTCCATAAGGGAAGAGTGCGATGTTAGCGAGGCATATCTAAAGATGGCACGCGCTCTGGCTCTTGAGGCAGAGGAAACCTTCAGAGAGGAATACTTCAGAAGATTAAGGGAAAGAGCCGGAGAAAGCCTGAAAGCACTTCAAGAGCGCTGCAGCCGTAAGGGGAATTAAAAGGGAAGCGTCAAAGCTCCCCCTCCTCTATCTACTTCTTGAAATAGGCATACATTGCATCATAGAGATAGAACTCTTTCTCAAGGGTTTCATAGTCGTCCTTGCATATCATCCTGTATCCTCTCGCGAGGATGTCGAGAGCAACTGCAAGGGGCTGGGGGTTCTCCACATGCGTGTCGGCTTCCCTTACAATCTCTGCAATCTTCAAAACGGCAGGGTCTGTGATGTTGTACTTCTCAACGAAGGCATCAAAGGAGCATTTACCGTCATGATGGCCAAGCTCAACACCCTTAAAGTCAAAGGGGATGCCCTCAGTTATGGTTGACGGGTCGGTATCCCGGGGCACAAAAACAAACTCCGCCTCGGGGTCTATGAAGCGCTTTATAAGCCACGGACAGGCCACCCTGTCCACATGCACGTGCTCCCTTGTTACCCATTTCATAAAATCACCTCAAGCAGATTACGATGTTCGTCTATTTACAGCTTTCGGCGAAAATAGAAACGTTAAGTGGAGATTTAATAGAAGCCCTCAAGGGTTATCTCTGCATAGCTCCTCGGATCCTCCCAGATCTTAACCCTTATGCGCCTTACATTTTTTCCTGCCTTCTCCGCAACTCTTTCGGCAAACCACTCCGCTATATACTCAGCTGTGACATTTGGCTTATTCAGAACCACGGCTTCATCCTCAGGGAGCTCTATCCTCTTGCCGTTCTTCTCCACTATGATCATGCCATCTCCCCTATCAACCACCCATTCCTCACTCACGAGAATTCTGTGATCAAGGAGCTTCACAAGGTTGCTGAGGTGGTTGAAGTCAAAAATCATGCCATTTTCGTTGAGCTCTCCCCATATCTCCACATCAACATTGTAGGTGTGCCCGTGAATGCGGAGACACTTGCTCTCATAGGGCAGCGCGAGAAAGTGCGAGCTGTCAAAATCCTTATGCCAGCCTATTTTTCTCTCAACGGCCTTAAACTCCATGTGCCTCACCCCGGCTAACTAATCTGGAACCTTTATTAAGCTTTTCTGAATCTCACGCCTCTGATGTCCTCCCTGTTAAGGGTGTGTTTTTCCAGCATATGCTCTTTCAGCTCCATAAGGCTTTTTGCCCTGTATCCACACAGAGGGCACACAAATTCAGGAGCCTCCTTTTCCATCATACTACCCCAAATTATGTAAGGAGGGAAATCCCTATAAACCCTTTCCCGCCATTTTCAATGGGATCAAAATGCCATGGGGAATGGGAAGAGGTCGGGGAAGAAGAAGGAAGATGCGCATGATTGGATTTGTGCCCCAGGTCAGGCATTTCTATCCCGCTCTGCCGCCTATGGGACATCCGAAACCGCCTATTTTCATGACCTATGAGGAATTTGAGGCTCTGAGACTGGTGGATCATGAAGGCCTGACTCAAGAAGAGGCCGGAAAGAGAATGGGAGTTTCGAGAGGAACAGTATGGAGAGCATTAAGCTCGGCTAGGAAAAAAGTTGCCCAGATGGTAGTCGAAGGCCGGGAGCTCATAATACTTCCTCAGGAAAATGAAATCCCAAAAGACATTTCGGAAGAACAGTTATAAACTCTTATTTTCTGGAATTCTCCAATTTAATGACATCTCAGAGCAAAAGGAGCGTTTTGCACCTCTTTGTATTTTTAGGTTTCTCTAATTTTTATTTCAGATTCTATCTCTCAAATTTTTCAGTGAATTATAACTTTTTATAGAAGTGGTATATAAAAATAAAAATAATGTTAAGATTATTATAATAAAATTATGTGATAATTGATATCTAAAATAAGATTACAATTAATTAACATTTTATAGTAAGATAAAATC
>WAPO01000071.1 GCA_015520705.1 Thermococcus sp.
ACTCTCTCTTGATCCTTCTTTCCCGGAACCGCTATCTCTATCTTTCTGCGGAGGAGGGCTCTGTGGTAGACAAACCCTTTTATGGTTCCATCGGTGGCCAGGAGGCCCACTTTCCTGAGACCCATCCGCTTGATCTCCTCTGCGGTTTCTTCAACCATATTGAGGAGCGGGATTTTTATGTTCCTCTGGATTGTCCCGGCGAAGAAATGGGCCGTATTGCAGGGCATTATTATAAAATCAGCCCCCCAGCTCTCAAGCTTTCTCGCGGCATCTATAAGCTCCGGCCTCGGATCATCCCCCCTGCCGAGGATGAAGACCGTTCTATCCGGGATCTTGGTGTCGTTGTAGATGATTATCCTCGGATGCTCCTGATCTTTTTCCGCGGGAGTTCTCTCCACAATTCGTCTGAAGAGCTCCACCGTCGCCAGAGGGCCCATCCCCCCGAGGATTCCGATAACCTTTTCTTTCTTCACTCCTCCAGCCATACGGTATCATCCCCGTGATAGTTCAGCTTGATGACAAACAGCCTGAATGGGGCGTCACTCCTGTTTATAACCCAGTGGACTGTTTCCGGCTTTACAAGGAAGATATCGCCGGACTTCGCCTCATATTCGTTCTCTCCTATCCCAAGCTTTGCCTCCCCGCTTATAATGTAAAAAAGCTCATACTGTTTCTTGTGATAGTGCTTCTTAACAGTCTGCCCCGGTTTGACCTCGACGATCTGGGCGTAGCTTTTCTCGGGAAGCTCACCCTCGAAGAGCGGGAACTTCCTGTATGTGCCTCTGTCAATGAGGTTTTTGATTTCGGCTTTCATGGTTTTGGTATCGGAGACTATGGATAAAAACATTGCGAGTTGCCCCACTAATTTCTAACTTTGAAATGTATTTGGCGCGTGTAAAACTAGAGGTAAAGATAGAAAGCAACTGGAGATAGATAAATACTTCTAAAGGAATGAGAATATGAACCTAGGAAAATTCTCATGTTCATTTGTCTTCTTAATCGTTATGATATATCCCTTCTCCTAAGGTGGAGCTCTCCTAAGGTGGAGTGGTTTTTTGTTTGGATGAGGATATGACCACATATCCAGCTGACAGTACGACTAGGATTACCCCCAATATTGCTGAAATAGCAAAAATTTTCCATTCCTCATACCCAAGCGTCTTTAGTAGGTATGCCCATCCAAATTCAACAATGCAGACAAAGACACCACCAAGCAACAATCCACGTATTAGCCCATATCTCCTGAGAAATAGCACGACAATGAGACCTGGTATACCAAAAATTGCTAACGTAATCAAGAATCCGAGAATAATTGCATTTACGAGACTAGTCTTCTCGTATGCTGACAAGATGTTACCCACCAAGAAAATAACAAAAAAGGTTAAGAAGTGGACCCAAGTTTTTTTCTTAATTTCAAAGCTTCCCATGTACATCCCTCCTCATGGTGGGGTGGAACCTACACATGTTGTACCCCGTTCTGAACAGCAGCTGCTATCTGCACTTACACACCATGCACAATTTGCAACTACGCACGCAATGCACAGATAAGGAGTAAACCAAATTGAGATGGCACACACACCACCACAATGTCCCGCACTTGTGCAACAGTCTATAGCACATCTCCAATTCATGTTACAGCAATATTCACTACAACTTGAGAATATCCCGCAATCACTGTCTGAATTACATTCATGTGTACAATCACTCGTTGCTGTGTACTTCCCGTTTGTAGTCAGTGCGAGCGTTTTGATCATGGGTTTAGAGTTATTATTTTCAACTTCAAACAGATAGCTCCTAATTTTCACTCCTTGCACTGGTTTGGAGAATTCGTAGAGTGCTATCACGTGCTTCTTGTCCTTTAGTGGAATTCCCATGGCAAGCATGGTTATTTTCTCCCCCTTGTAGTCAATCGTGTGCTTTACAACCTTAACGCTGGAGTAATCCACCTGCCAGGGTTTAGTCAGCTTCCAGAAGTCTCTCGTTGTGGCGAGCTTGAAGAATACGTGGGCTCTAGACCAGTTCTCCTGGGCCTTTCCGATGGGCTTTATAACT
>WAPO01000072.1 GCA_015520705.1 Thermococcus sp.
ATCTAACGGGCTTTGCATGAGAGGGAAGCCGGTACTTTTTCAGAGGATCGAAAGACTCGAAGGCTTTCTTCACCTCATCAATGTGTGCATCTTCAAGTTCCACAAAGACAGCCTCTGTGTGCCCGTGAATGACCGGAACTCTCGTTGCTATTGCCGAAACTCCAAACCCTGCAGGGGTTATGGCGCCCCCTTCTATCTTCCCGAATATCTTCCTGCTTTCGTTCTCTATCTTCCATTCTTCCCCCTTTATGAAAGGTATGACGTTATCGTGAATTGAAAAGGCATTCAATCCTCTAAATCCAGCGCCGCTTATGGCCTGCATTGTAGCAACGGTGACATTTTTTATCCCAAATTTCCTGAGAGGAGCTAGAGAAACCGCTAAAATTGCCGTCGAGCAGTTGGGGTTGGTTACTATGAAACCCTCCCATTTTCTGTTCTTCCTCTGCACATCAACCAGCTTTAAGTGCTCCGGATTAACCTCCGGAACGAGAATCGGCACATCCTCATCGTAGCGATGGGAACGGGCATTCGTGAAAACAGGGATTTTCTCGGCGAGCTTTTCCTCAACCTCTCTGGAAAGGGAAGCCGGCAGGGCATTAAAGACGAGCTCAATGTCGGGCTTTGCAAGGAAATCTTCAAGGGATTCCACTTCCACCCCCCTAAACTCCTCAGGCGCATCCTCGACAAGGTCGCCATAGGGCTTTCCGGCTGAATGCTCCGATGCCACAAGCCTCTCCACCTTGAACCATGGGTGCCCGCTCAGAAGCTTTACAAAGGTTCTTCCAACGAGACCTGTCGCCCCAAGGACGGCAACCTTCATTAGAGAACCCCCTTAAACGCTTCAAGCGTCGGTTCTATCGGTTCTGGAAGTTCAAAGTTTTCGACTATTATGTTCGGGTCTTTGAGCCCGTGGCCAGTTGTGATGAGGACGTAGCTTTCATCAGAATCAAGAATACCAATCTTTCTCAGCTTTATCAGCCCGGCCAGAGAAGATGCCGATGCCGGTTCGACAAAGATTCCCTCTTTGGATGCCAGAAGCCTCTGGGCCTGGAGTATCTCCCCATCACTCACACTCTCAAAAAGGCCTCCTGACTCCTCCGCAGCCATCCATGCCTTTCTCCAGTTTGCCGGGTTCCCTATCCTTATGGCTGTAGCTATAGTTTCCGGGTTTTTCTCCGGCACGAACTCCTTCTCCCCCTTCCATGCTCTGGCCAGAGGAGAGGCTCCTTCGGCCTGAATGCCTATCATCCTTGGGAGCTTATCTATGAAGCCCGCCGCATGAAGCTCCTTAAAGCCCTTCCATATGGCGGAGATGTTGCCTGCATTCCCCACGGGCAGAACGATATTGTCCGGGACAAACCCGAGCTGATCATAAATCTCAAAGGCTATGGTCTTCTGTCCTTCCAGCCGGAAGGGGTTTATGGAGTTGAGCATATATACTCCAAGCTCGGCGCTTGCCTTCACAACAACGCTGAGGGCATCGTCAAAGTTGCCCCTGACCGGAACTACCTTTGCTCCATAGACTATAGCCTGGGCCAGCTTCCCCAGAGCTATTTTTCCGCTTGGAACGAGGACATAGGCCTTAATGCCGGCCTTAGCAGCATAAGCCGCTAAAGATGCGGAGGTGTTGCCCGTTGATGCGCAGATTACCTTGTCCATTCCGAGTTCCAGAGCTTTGCTGACGCCGACGGTCATTCCTCTATCCTTGAATGAACCTGTCGGATTTGCACCCTCGTTTTTAACATAGAGCTCCCTCATCCCAAGCTCCTTCTGCAGGTTCTCCAGTCTGTATAGAGGCGTTCCTCCTTCATCAAGGGAAACCCTCCTTTCAACAGGAATGAAACCCCTGTACTTCCAGAGACTTACATTTCTCCCGTCAAAGACGTTCTCAACGTTGTCCAGTTCGATAACAGCCTCCAGCAGGCCGCCGCATTCACACCTGTATCTAACCTCATCTTCAGGATACTCCCTTCCGCATTCAATACACCTCAGCATTGGCACCCCTCCCAACGTTTGCTATAAAAAACTCCGCTCTTATGCCCTCTTCTTCGAAGGCATCTTTCATAGCTTTCCCTATATCCCTAAGATTTTCCCCCAGAGCAAACATAGCCGGTCCTGAGCCCGAAAGCGAAACGCCGTATGCTCCGCTCTCAATCGCGGCTTTCCTGACCTTCTCGAACCACGGCATCAGAGCCCTTCTGTAGGGAACTGCGAGCCTGTCATCAAGAAGCTTTCCAACGCTCTCTATGTCACCTTCTTTAAGTGCTGAAACCAGAGAGCTTGCAAGTGCAATGTTCCTGACGGCATCTCCCAGTGGCACAGCCTCCGGCAGGACATCTCTTGCCTTTTTTGTGCTGATTTCCACATCCGGGAGAACCACCACGAGCTTGAAGTCCGCGTCAATCCTAAACACCTTCAAAGGCGACAGGGATGTCAGTATTGTGAATCCCCCGAAGAGGGAGGGGACAACGTTGTCCCCATGGGGGCTTCCTGAAACGGCCTTCTCACCCTCAAGGGCCGCCTTTATTATGAGCTCCCTACTCTCAACCCCGAGAAGTTTTGCTATCGCCAGTGCTCCTCCAAGGGAAGAGGCCCCTGAGCTCCCAAGTCCGCTTTTTGGTCTTATACCTTTTTCAAGCTTCATTTTAAACCCTCCTTCAACACCCAGCATCCTCAGGAGAGCTGTGGCGGCGATTGAAGCGGCATTTTTCTCAGGATTTACAGGGACCTTGAAGCCCTTCACCGTGATTTCCACATCGTTGCTTTCCTTTACCCTGATGACATCGAAGGGCTTCTCAAGACACAGTCCGAAAACATCAAATCCCGGCCCAAAGTTGGCTATCGTTGCTGGAGCTGAGACCTTCATCTACAACCACCTCGTGAATTTCATTCAGAACCCTAACAAGTTCCTGCTTCTCAACAAGAAGACTTACGTAATTGGCACCCTTCTTTACGACGGGGTATTCAATCCCGGGAATTCTGACCGCGTTAATTATCGAGACTTCGGCTTTCTCTTTCAGTTCTCGGTGCACAATTAAGGGAAATCCGGAGCTTATGCTGGAAACCAGCGTCCCCAGTTTCCACCTCTGGGTGTTGCCCAGGATCAGAGGAATTCTGTTCATGAGGGGCTCTATGGTTCTTTCATGAAGGGCTTTCATTCCGAGCTTTGAAGCGGTTAAAGCTTCGCCGTATGAAAGGAAGGGAATCAGCCGGGCGCTTTTTACAAGCCTTGGATCCGCGGTATAGATGCCGTTTACATCGCTCATTATTGCAACGGCCCTTGCATTGAGCATAGCTCCTATAACAGCCGCAGTGTAGTCGCTCCCACCTCTGCCGAGAGTTATCCTCAGTCCATTTTTGTTCCCCAGAAAGCCGGTAACCACGGGGATTTCTCCTCTTTCAAGAATTTTCTCAAGAAGCTGCATTCTCTTGGTGCTTCCTTTCATATCCACCTTCCCATTCCCGAACTCTCCATAGGCTTCGATTATGTGGAATGCATCCACCGGAACAGCACGAACTCCTTCATCCTGCATGGCCTTTGAAAAGAGCTCTGCTGAAATTCTCTCACCGAAAGAGAGAACATGGTCTGTGTATGCTCTCTTTGATGGGAACTTCCCAGGATTTTGGAGAATGGACTCCAGCTCCCTGAAGTAGTGCTCCAGGTCGGCACCTACCTTTCTGCTGATTTCTTCATGAATCCGGCGTATCTCTTCGAACAGCCTCTCGTCCCCTGTCTTTGAGAGCGCCAGTAATTTATCCGTAACCCCTTTGAGAGCGGAAACAACAACCACAACACTGTTGTTTTCCCTGAGATACTGGACAAGCTCCAAGGCTTCATTAAAAGAGTCCCTAACAGAGCTTCCTCCGAATTTAACCACGATTCTTCTGGAGAGTTTGTAAATCACCCAATTTAAGTCACCGCCTTTAGAATTCATCCGTGGAATATAAGGTTTTCCAGAAATTTCTTGGAATCCTGATAATAATGGCAATCCCAAAGGGCTGAATCTTGATGAAATACCAAATTAAAAACATAATTTGGACAGATAAACAAACTAAATTTCCCTGAGTTCAAGGACAAGCTGGGCTTTTGGACAGTGCTTCTTCAGCCTTTCCATGACAGCCCTGTGCTTCCCAAGAACAGGCCAGAGAATGGAATCGATATGCAGAGGAGGTATAGCAACCTCCCCCGCTATCCTGCTCCAGAAAACCACGGGTGGGGCATCTGTGAATCGCTTGGTGTATGCGTTTATCCGCACATCATCCGGAATCTCCACATCCATGGGATAAGGAATGAAGCGTCCCAGCGCTATCCTGCATGCATATCCGAACATTTTCACGGCAAAAACGACCGTTTTTGTGTTCTTCTTTGCTCCCAAAGCCTCTGCAAGGGCATTTCTGAACTCTGACATGTTCATGTAATAATGCTCAATCTCCCTGAGCTTCAGCTCTTGAAGGAAGGGCTCGATTCTTTCCAGCCTTTTGAGCTTCCCCTGGATAAAGCGCCTGTTTGTCCTTGAATTCGGCAGGAATTTAGCATATGCGTCTTTTATGCTGTCCCCTGCAGGGTTCCGGGAAAAATACTCGGAGAACTCCCTCCACCATTCCTCCCCTGTTGCAGTCAGCTGGTAGGATACGAGGGCGTTGGCAATTACAAGCCTTATAAAGGTCTCGTCATCATTAAGATTCCCATGGAGATATTCAAGGGCCGGGAACTGCAGGTCAACCTTCTCTTCGATAATTCTGGCGCATTCCACTCCCAGATCCCTTAATATCTCCTTGAGCCTTCCAATTCTGGCTTCATCCTCTTTATAACCAATTTTGATAAAGCGGTCGAGGGTCATTCACACACCAGCCACGTCGTTTATTATTCTCCTGAGGAATGAGTCTTCCCCTGTGAGCTCCGCTCCGCGGTTTCTCGGAATCCCAATTTCTATTCTGGCTTTTATTCCGTGCTCTCTCATGTAGTCCCGGGCTTCAGCTATCAGCTCCCGTGCCTCCTCCCTGAGGATCAGTCCGTATGTCGTTGGCCCCCACGAGCTCTGGCCGCAGCCGTATGTTTTCTCCGACAGAAATTCAACTGCAAGCTTTACATCCTCCCTGAATTCACCGCCCTGATAGGCCTCAAAATGCTTCCCCACGAGCCTCTGGATGGCATTCAGATGCGAGCCGAATTCCCTGATGTTCTTCTCCTTCAGTGCCGGTAGCAGGCCGAGCAGAATCCTGTGGGAGATTTCCATCGCAGCCCTTCCGGAACCGCTTACATGTTCCATTATGGGCTCCTCCTCTTTCTCGTCCAGCCCCTGTTTAACTTCGGGTATTATCAGGAGAAACCTCCATTCAGGGGGAAAGTCATCCCTGAAAATCAACGGCGGCAGCCCTTTCCTGACACCACCATCGAGTATAAAACCACCGTAGGCGAAGGCATACACTCCAACTCCTCCGTTTTTCCCTCTCCCGAGAATCTCCGCGAGTCTCTCAACTGAAACTTCAATGCCATTCAACCGGGCAAGGGAGCTCCCCACTGCAAGGGTTAGCTGGGTTGTAGAGCCCAGCCCCACATGCCTCGGAATTGCCCTTTCGATTTTTATCAGGTATCTGGTTCCGGTTCCAAAATATGAACCCATCTTTCTAATGACTTCCTTAACTGTGCTCCTGTCCTCTCCTTCCGCTTTTATCTCAAGCTTTTCCCCCGGAGCTACTCTGATTCTGTATCCCCCCTCCAGGGAAACTCCAAGGGCTCCAAATCTTCTGCCAAGGCTCCCTGATGGGTCAATGAGACCCAGATGCAGTCTCCGCGGTGTTTCCACCATCATCGGTAATCCCTTCCCTTTCTGTCATGCTCTTCCATTCTTCAATGAGGGTTGCGGCCAGACCGAGAGTTACAGGCCCTATTATGATGCCCACAGCTCCGAAGGCAAAAAGCCCTCCAAAAATTCCAACCAGGGCTATGATTGCATTCACCCCGCTCTTGCTTGAGGCAACTTTATGCCTAAGGAAGTAGTCCGGCACAGGGGACACGAGGAAGAAGCCGTAGAGTGCAAATAAGAGCGCCATAAGAATTTCTCCTCTCTGGAACAGATACACAGCCCCTGCGAGCCATATCATCCAGCCGCCAACGACGGGAAGCAGTTCGAGGATTATGGTAAATATCCCAGCTGCAATCGCACCGCTTATATTTGCAATTCCAAAGATCAGAAAAGCTAAGGCCAGCGAAGCCCCTTTGATGACGCTGAAGGCCAGCCATACCCTCAGTAGCATGTTAAGGGTTTCTTCACCCCTGCTGAGGAGGCGCAGTGCAAGCTCCCTTTTTTCAGATGGCAGGAGGCTGTAGACCTCTTTTTCGATAAGCTGGGCATTCAGCAATATCCCGTAAAAGGTGAATATCAGGACAAACACCTGCAGTGTTAATTTTGGCAGGGAGTATGTGTATGCCCTCAGATAATTCTCAAACCTCTGAAGAATATCAGTTGCAACCCTCTGGAGAACATCGTAGAGGCTTGAAGGGAGGTTCTGGTTGAGCAGCCATTTAAAGAAAGTATCAAGGTAAAAAGCCAGATATGTTTTGACCTCATTGACCCACAGCGCAAAGCCCAGAACAAAGAACATCAGAAGAACTGTAAGCCCTGCGGTTAGAACCAGCCCCGAATTTCTCTCCCCGATTTTTTCAGCCAGGTTCCTGTGCCATGGATGGAATATGTATGCTATTGTCAGGGCAAATATCACGGAGGTTAGCACCGGGCGGATGGTTTCCCATGTCAGTATCAGTATTATGAGGGAAATCATAATCCATACAGCGGTTTCGGCTCTCATCAAAATCTCCCCAGATACCTGAGTATAAGCTCTCCTGCGGAGGGCTTGTTAAACACGAAGAGCCTCTTTTTGCTCTCGTCAAGCAGGAAGTTTCTTCCTGTAGCGATCAGACCGTCCCTGAGCTTCTGAATCTGTGCCTTTTCAAGGTCTATGCTTCTCTTGAGCTCTGGTGGAGCATCAATTTCGGCCAGACATCTTGTAAGCCTGTCAATGAGGGAGCGGTTTATGAACTTTACACCGCTTGTCCTGAGCTCTTCTGGGGCTATCTCCCTGGAATCCATGTATATCCCCCAGAACTCCTTGGCGCATTCAAAGGGATACACATATTCCGGTCCGTAGTCGGGCAGATAAAGCTCGTAAATCACCGCGAGGAGAAGCTTCCGAGAGTCGCTGCCGTAAAACCTTACCTCAAGGTTGGATCTCCCGTCCCTGAAGCCATTTTCAAACACCTCAAGCCTCTCCTCGCACTGCATGCTCTCACCCCTTTATGTATGCCGCCACATACCTTGGATCCATATACAGGGCTGTGCTCTGATAAACCCCAAAGTTCACCGGAGTATTTCCCTGATAGATAATAACCTTTGCGCTTGAAACGTTCATCATGTTTTCCAGAACCTTGATGGAGTAGTCGAGGTCTCCTGTCTCATCCACCAGCGTCCCCGTGACGTTCAGGGCAAACCATGTCCTCCCTGTTGCGAATTTCTTGGTTTCGTTAATTGTCATGTTTCTGCCCGTGCTGACTGCGTTCAGAAAATCCGTGAAGTATGCGTCTATCATGTTGGAGATGATTTTCTTCTCGTCCTCCGTGAGGCCGCGCCACTCAGCCCCCATGTCCTTGTAGGGGCCTGTCTTGAACACCTCGACCTTTATACCGTTTCTCTGGTAGTTCTGCTCAAGGTCGTAGTGAACATAGAGAACACCTATGCTGCCGACATCAGCTAAGGGGTCGGCGATAATCTTATCGGCGCCGCATGCTATGAAGTATGCGCCTGAAGCCATCATATCTCCCGTGTATGCTACAACGGGCTTGCTGTAGCTCAGCTTTCTGACCTCTCTGTAGAGCTCCCTGACCGGCCCTACATAGCCGCCGGGGCTGTCTATCCAGAGCAGAACTCCCTCAATCGAGCTGTTCTTTGCAATATCCCTCAGCTTCGGAATAAGATTGAGGGCTGTATATTCGTCTATCGGGCCGAAGAGGGGAACTATGGCTATCGTGGCATTGGTAACATTCTTGGAAACCTGCTTTTCCCTGAGCTGTTCCTTCAGATAATCAATTTCCCTCTGAAGCTCATCAATTCTGGCCTGCAGTGCTGTTGTGTTGCCTGTTGAGACTATGACCGTCTGATTTTTAACCTCCACCTTTGCCTGAGCTGTTCTGTTGAAGATATAGCTCTTCTGAAGCTCCGAATTCTGGATGTATAAAAGGGCACCCGCAATTATTGAGGTCGCGAGCAGAAGCGCAAGGATGAGTGCGATATACTTCCAGATTTCCCTTTCTCTCTCGTCCATTCTACCACCAATTTCACTATCCCTTTGGGATTTTTAAATATGCCTCTGCTAAGATTTTTATACTCGGCCGCACAGATATCGCAATAAGGTGAAGATTATGGAAATAGGAGTAAGCGTGTATCCGAGCTTTATCAGCAAAGACAAGACACTTGCATCCCTGCTGGCGGATGTGAAAATCAAGAACTACGACTTTGTATCCATCTTCCCGCACGCGCTCGGCTTAATAAAAAACGGTCAGGTAATAGAAAAGGCAATGAGGGAAGTCGAGGTAACGCTGAAGGGTGTTGGCATTGACTACATAATACGGATGCCAATATCCGTCAACCTTAGGGATCACATATACTACACGCGGCATTTCAGGGTTGCGAGGGCAATTGCCGATGTTGCGATAAAGCTCGGTGCAAAGGTCATAGTTATGCAGAGCGGAAAAACAGGAAGGCTTGACCTTGAAATAGAGGCCATCCAGCAGCTGGCGGATATGGTAAAGCCCTTTAACATAAAAATAGCCCTTGAAAACACCTTCAGCGTGAAGGATACGCTCTATGTTGTTGATAACGTTGAGAGGGACAATGTGGGCTTTGCCCTCGATGTCGCCCATGCATTCCTCAGTGCTCAGGGGGACGAGCACAAGCTCCTTGACGATGTTAAGCTGGGAACCGATAAAACAATCATCCTAATGATACACGATAACTTCGGAAAGCTCTTCCCTCAGGTGGAACCGGAGGATGCCCTTGCCTACGGGGTTGGAGACCTGCATCTGATGCCCGGGGAGGGCAAGATTCCCTTCGGCAAGCTGCTCAAGCTCGTTGGGGACGTTCCAATCCTCCTCAAAATCAAAGACCCCGAGAGGTTCAGAAAGATACCGACAAAACACGGCCTGATAGAGCTTTTAACGAGCCTTTAAAGCTCCAGTCTTTCTTTTATAATCTTGAAAACTTCACTGAAGGCCTTTCCAATAACTTCCTTTTTTCTCGTGAAGTGCATGACATCATCGGTGAGATTCTTCCTCAGAATTTCCACGGCCTCCTCTATCGTGATTTTCTTCTCAAGCCACGCGTATGCAAAGATGGCTTCGGCTATGTCTCCCTTTTCATGCTTGTCGGTTCTCGGGGGGAGCACATGCCTCAAGCCTGCCAGCTCAAGCGCCATTGCCAGTGAGGCATTCGGAACCCTTCCCGCAGAGGGGTAACCGAGATACTCGCTGAGGGCGAGTGAAAAGACAAAATTCACGAGGGAGTCTCCAAATTTTGAGAGATTTTTATCCCTGAAGTCCTCTGAATATCTCATAGAATGCACTTCCACATAATGGAATGAAAAGAAATCAGTCTCCTGTGGCTTCCTTCCATACGCTGAGGACTTCCCTCGCCCTGTCAAAAATCTTCTGGGCGGCTTCCTCAAGTGCCTTCTCAGGGCTTATTTTGCCGTCAGTGACCACCCTGAACCGCGGTTTTCTCGCCATCAGTATCGGATGCTCTATTGCATAGCTTGCAAACACCACGTGCTTGTTTTCGTGGAGGACTTCATTGAGCAGTCCTGCGAAGGTGTGGTCTTCTCCTTCAAGATAAAACTCCAGCGAGTTTTCCTCACGCTTTATAACCTCAATCCTCATCAGCCTCACCCTTTAGATATTTTAACAGCTTTTCCAAGGCCTGCTCCTTATTCTTCACAAGTTCGTATTTAAACTTATCCTCCTTGTATTCAGCCAGCCCGAGTTTCACGAGCAGGTCGAGAACCTCACCCGGGTCAAGGCTGTAGGCTGCGGCAACGGGCAAAATGACCTCCCTGATCTGCCTCGTGGTCTGGAAGGATATATCCGAGAGCATCCCTCCGAGGCTTCTAACGAGACCCACGATATCCTCCCAGGGTAGGGATGTTTTCAGATCCCTGCCGTCGAATTCAACAGTTTCATCCTCAAGCTCAAGGGTTTTCACCAGAATCTGGGTTGAAACACTCGTCCCGGCCTCCCTAAAAATATCCTCAACGCTGTATCTGTAGAGTCCCCTCCTGTTTGCATAAAGCCTTGCCCTTACCCTGTGCTGCACATCTCTTATTCTCTTGAGGGCCTCTCGAATCTCATCTTTTGTGCCCTGAACCGTTATTTTCAGCGAATTCAGCTTTCCATGAACGTATATGAAAGCAGGAAGCCTCAGCTTCTGGAGTTCTTTCATGAACTCCTCCTTCTCAACATCATCCCTCACATGTATAACAACAACCTTCTTTGCCACCATGTTTTACACCATCAGCTGGAGCTTTCTGTAAAGATTTGAAATCTTCCTCGTCTCAACGTTGCCGCACTTGGGACAGATGAGCTGGCTTCCTCTCCGGACGAGAGGGCTCCTGCACCGGGTGCACAGGGCATACACCACACCGAGATCAGGGCTCCTTGTGGTGAGCTGAATCGGGCTTTTTTCATCCGTTATGACCCTTGCCCTGATTATATCGCCGATTTTAAACTCCTTCCTCATATCTTCCACATAACCTTCTCTGACCTGCGAGATATGGATTCCTGCCAGTTTGGAGGTTGCTATCTCCCTGTATCCGTGTCTCCCCTCGATTTTTGAGAGCTGGATTATGGCTGCCTGGGGCTTTACTTCGATTACTTTGCCTATAACAACATCCCCGACCTTCGGCAGGGGAGGAGTGTCGGTTACGGGCTCGACGCTGATTTCCATCCTGTCCTCGTTTATTCTAACCCTTCCTGCCCTCGTTGCATACAGCTCTCCGTTCTCCTCTATAACTCCCTCTCCTGGGAGGTACTCCTCTATAACCCCCAGATAATCGCCGGGAATGACCAGTGTGCCTTCTCTGATTTTCTTCTTCTCATCCATCCATCACACCTCAGAAGTTCTCTGTAATTTAATCTTTTAAGCTTGCCGCTGGATTTATAAGGCTGAGGAAAAAGGTTTTAGTAATTGAACGTGAGCTTATGGTGGTGATAAAGATGAGAATGCTCTTAATCCACAGCGACTATCTCGAGTATGAGGTTAAAGACAAGGCCATAAAGAAGCCCGAACCGATAGGTGATGAAAAGAAAAAGGGAAGGCTTGAGGAAGTTCTGGCGGTTTTCATCAGTGTTGAAAGGGTAGATGAGAGTAACCCGGCGGATGTTGTCCTGAGGGCTTTTGAGGAGATTAAAGGTGTTGCCTCTCAGGTTAAAGCCGAAAACATATTCCTATATCCCTTTGCCCATCTCAGCAGCGAACTTGCAAAGCCTGAGGCTGCCCTCAGCATTCTTAAAGAACTTGAGGAAAAGCTCAGGGAAGCAGGCTACAATGTGAAAAGGGCTCCCTTCGGTTACTACAAGGCTTTCAGGCTGAGCTGCAAGGGGCACCCGCTGGCGGAGCTCTCAAGGACGATAGTACCCGCCGGAGAGAAAGTCGAGGAAGAAGTCTCCGAGGCTCTGAAAAAAGAGGAGGAGCTTGTGAGCTACTGGTATATTCTCACACCGGAAGGCGAGCTGATAGAGGTCAATAAGTTCGACTTCACAGGCCATGAGAACCTAAGGAAGTTCGCCAACTATGAGATAAGCAAGAGCCGTGTTGCCGAGAAGGAGCCGCCCCATGTGAAGATAATGCTTGAGCAGGAGCTTGTTGATTATGAACCCGGAAGCGACCCCGGAAACCTGCGCTACTACCCGAAGGGAAGGCTCATTAAATCCCTCCTTGAGCAGTATGTGACGGAAAAGGTAATCGAATACGGCGCCATGGAGGTAGAGACGCCGATCATGTATGACTTCGAGCACCCTGCACTTGAGAAATACCTCAACCGCTTCCCTGCGAGGCAGTATGTCGTCAAGAGCGGCGACAAGAAGTTCTTCCTCCGCTTTGCTGCATGCTTCGGCCAGTTTCTCATCAAAAAAGATGCAACGATAAGCTACAGGCATTTACCTCTCAGGATGTATGAGCTAACAAGATACTCCTTCAGGCGCGAGAAGAGGGGAGAACTCTCTGGTCTCAGGAGGCTCAGGGCATTTACAATGCCTGATATGCACACGGTGGCAAAAGACCTAAAGCAGGCCATGGACGAGTTCAAGAAGCAGTACAAGCTCAGCATGGAAGTTCTCAGAGGTGTCGGGCTTACTCCGGAGGATTATGAAGTTGCGATACGATTTACGGAGGACTTCTGGAAGGAGAACAGGGACTTTGTCGTCGGACTGGCCAAGATTATAGGCAAGCCGGTGCTCATCGAGATGTGGAAGCAGAGGTTCTTCTACTTCATCCTCAAGTTTGAGTTCAACTTTGTGGACAACCTCGACAAGGCGGCAGCTCTTAGCACGGTTCAGATTGATGTCGAAAACGCGGAGCGCTTCGGCATAACATACTATGACGA
>WAPO01000073.1 GCA_015520705.1 Thermococcus sp.
CTCTCATACTCCCTCGCAACCTTCTCCCAGTTGTACTGTCTCTTTATCCTCTTGACCTGCGTTTTCTTTATAAGCTTTAAATCGAATTCCCCTCTTTCAAGCATCCCTATTTTGCCTGCTAAATCCTCAGCATCTTTAAAGTATATCCCTCCCTCTTGCAGGACCTCTTTGTTGAATGGCACATCGTAAGCTAATATCGGCCTCTTGAACAGCATCTGCTCCAGCAGGGATGGATTAGTTCCTCCAACCTCATAGGCATGAATGTAGGCAAAGCAGTTCTTCCTCAGAACTCCGAGGACTTCCTTATCATAAATCGGATTTAACAGGATTATGTTTTCATTATTTTCCCTCAATTTGAAAAGATACTTTGTGTACGGATCTTTTTTATTGAAGTTTCCGACTATAACGAGCTTCTTTGTGGAGTTTGCTTTTTTAAATCCTTCAATTTCCAAATGGATATTGTTCTCAGCAACTATACGGGCAACTGTTAGGTAATACTCTCTTGGTTTTAGTTCAAATTTATTGAGGATTTCTATTTCTTCCTTTTTTGAGAATCTTGGTGGAAGAAGTTCTCTTGCACCATAAGCAATATAAACTACATTTTTTACCTCGTGTGTCTTTTCTAAATGATCTTTAATCCCTATCGAATCTGCAACAGTAATTTCAGGTAATTTACAGGATAAGTACTCCATTAGATACATGTAAACCATTGTGGTAATATACAACGGAACCAGATAAAACGGAATAAAGTAGCTTCTCTTTATTAAACGCTTCCATTCAATTCCATCTGGATTTATGATGACCTTTTTCCGAAACAGCCTAGAAATAATTGCTGAGAGTGCCCCATCTGGGGCTACATAATACACAATGTCAATATCTTTAGAATGTTTAAGAAGAAGATATGTTGTAGCGACTACATCGTTCACAGAGGGTATAGTCACACTTTTTCCCTGAATTGATGGAACATGCACTCTAATTATTCCATTATACTCATCCTCAAAGAATCTATTTGATTCAGATGTGACATATATTTGAAACCCTCTTTTCATCAATCTTTTAGAAATCTCTTCAACAAATGTCTCATTTCCACCATATTTACCTGGAATTCCCCTAGATCCTATGAAGGCAATTCTCATGCTTATTTAACCCCCTTTCACTCCCTCACCATCTTTGCCAGCACGTTCAGCGTCAGTCCGGCAACAAACAGCTGAATCCCAATGATTGCAAAAATTCCCGCGCCGATGGCCTGGGTTAGGAAAATCCTCCCACCATGATAATATGGTTTAAGTGCCCAGTATGCTAACACACCTGATGTTATAAATGATAACAGACTTAACACACCAAATAAAAGCAGAGGCCTCTTATATCCGATAAGCCCCACGATACTCGCCAGAACTCCAAGCCCGTGGCTCACAGGATTCTTCTTGTGCTTGTTCGGGACATCATATCTCACAGTGATCGGAACTTCCATGAGCCGGATCCCCCTCTCCCTCGCTTTGACTATCATATCTGTTTCTATAGAATAATCATTGCTATTTAAGTCTAACTTCTCAAGGAGCTTTTTGTTCATGGCCCTGAAACCGCTTTGAGAGTCAACATTCATGTTTGACACAACTTTCGTCCCCAGATTCAATATCCAGAGCCCGAACCTCCGGTATGGAGGTATGCTCCTCTGAGCACCGTTTAAATACCGAGAACCTATCACCAAATCTGCCTTTCCATTGACTATCGGCTCTAAGAGAACCGGGATTTCATCGGGGTTGTGCTGGCCGTCCGCATCCAGCGTTACGACAATTTTATAGTCCATACTCAACGCGTATTCAAAGCCCGTTCTCAGCGCAGCCCCCTTACCCATATTGGTTTCATGCTTGATAACAAACGCCCCCGCATTCCGGGCAATCTCAGAAGTCCTGTCAGCAGAGCCATCGTCAACAACGAGAACATCACCATACTTCTTGGCAAGCGTCACCACTGAGCCGATCGTTAATTCTTCATTGTATGCTGGGATGATTATGAGGGTTTTCATGCTACTCACCATCAGGTCTTCTCATACAGTACAGCTCCCTCGGATAGTATAATTTTATGGAACGATGCTTCCCTTAATCTCTCAAACTCTTCTTTATTCTCAGTAATTGCATTTATTAAAACCCCGTATTTAAGCATGATTTCAAAGATTAGGCTGAGTATATCATCTAAGCTAAGCTCGCCAACTATCAAAACATCAATGTCGCTCTCCTCATCATAGTCTCCTCTGGCATAGGAGCCAAACAGCACAATCCTCTCAATCCTCCCGGGAAATTGGGCTTTTAATCTTTCAATGAACTCGTTTAACGCTTTCTCCTTCATTCAATCACCTTTAAAATTTCTTTGGCCTTCTCCAAGAACTTCTCAGCATCTTCTAATATCTCCTCAGCTTCCTCCCTGCTTGGTGAATAAAAAACGTTGTAATCCGCTTTTGTCCTAAGCTCAAAAGCTTTGGTCAAGGCTTTCCCATAAAATTCATCGACAGTACCCTCTTTAACGAAATGCAGCTCAAACATGGATACGACTCCACTGTGCTTTCTTGGAATTACATCTTTCATTAAAAGCAAAGCTCTTGCTGCATGAAACATTGAGTAATAAGCTCTGCTGATTGCATCTCTATACTTTCCATTTTCAAACAGCAAATAAGCTGATGAAAGCTCTTCTTCAGCAACTTCAAGCTCCTTAGCTATCTCCCTGAGCATCTCCAGCTCACCCATTCCTATCTAAATCCTCTTTGGCTTCAAGCATGTCCTCAAGGAAAAGCCTGTAGTCCCGTTTAGACATGGATAAGCTCCTCCCGGATGTATTTCCAAAGCTTTGGCTTCCTCATCACTCCGTTCTTTGTCACGAGGTCGACTTTAACCCCAAGTAACCCCTCTAGGTACTCTCTCAGATCCACAATCTCCCAGCCAACAGGCTCATAAAAGTCCACTAATATATCAATGTCGCTCACTCCGCTCTGCTCTCCCCTCACGTAAGAGCCAAATATTCCGATCTCTCTAACCTTAAATCTCCCCCTAAGCTCTTCCCTATGCTCCCTCAAAATTTTCTCAATCTCTTCAAGTGTTTTCATCTCAGCCACCGGGTCATCTTCTCTTTTTTATCTCCCTTGCTATTTTGTCTATGTTCTCTTCCAGCCATTCATGCCTCTCTTTGGTATAGTCACCGTAACCCAGCTCAAAGCTCTGAAGGAAGCGAACCATCCCAATTGGACCTAAAGATTGTGCTAAAGCTTTAATCCCGATTTTTCTAATCTCGCTAATTGTTCTAACCTCACTCAATTCTCAACACCTCCTCAACAAACTTAACCGGATTCATAACTCTCACCTTGATTTTATCCCTGTTCTCTTTAACCTTTTTGATAAGGGAATCATCCGTCGTTAGCATAACATCAGCACTTGGAGGGCATCTATGGCTTTAATGCCAAGCTTCTCTATTTCTTTTGCTCTTTCTATTATCTTGTCTTCGAGGATGACCTTCTCCTTTGCAAGTGAAGCCAATATTCCAACTTTCTCTCTTCTTTCACCATCTGGAATCTTTGAAATTTCATAGTCTATAACTTCGCTACTTATCATAACCCATTCGCTAAGACATCTTTCTAGGATTATAAGCACTGCCTCACTTTCAAGCCTAATTCTATCATCTCTCTGATCATCAAATGGTCTATTAAGGCAGCAGACATCAAGATAGATTTTCATGCTATTCACCTTTCCGTTTCATCCAATTCATGTTTCAACGGTCTTTGCAATGGCTTTGAACTCTATGGGAATGTCTTCCTTTGAGAAGTAAAGCACTTCTATTCCAATTACCCTGCCGTTTTTATCTTTTTTCAAAATAATGCCCTCCCCAACTTCCTCACAGACAGCTTCTTTTCCTGGATCATCAAACCAAATATCAAGCGTCTCCATTTCCTTGTTATGAATTAAAATTAACTTCTTCTCCATACTTCTTCACCTTCCTTCACCCGGTCTGTAATGTAAGTGGTGATTATAAACCCATCTCCATTCAAATGTCTGCATACAACACAGATAAACTTATCTCCAACTTCGCGATAATAAAGGTATACATTGGGATCTTTTCTACTCTGTCTGATGAAATCAGGCTCTTTTAGAGTTTGGATAACCTCTTCTTCCTTGTCTCTCATTATTGGATGCTTCACTTTCACGATAAACTCCCAGTATCCTCCTGTCGTTCTTATTTTCTTTTTTAAGGGAGTTTCTGCTTCAAAATAGATTTCCTTTGAACTCATATATACGACCTCCCTTAAGACGTGCTGCTTTATGTGTGGTTTTAACGCTTTTTTCATGACGAGGTCGACTTTAACTCCAAGTAGCTCGCTTAAATACATCATCAATCTCTATGAACTCGAAGAGTGATGTAGCCTCATAAAAGTCCACAAGAATGTCAACGTCACTCGTTTCTTTAGCCTCCCCTCTAACGTAAGATTCAAATATTCCGATCTCTCTGACTTTAAATCTTCTCCTCAGCTCTTCCCTATGCTCCCTCAGTATTCTCTCAACATCTCTAAGCTCCATGCTGTTCACCCAGCTTCATATCTTCGAGCTCTCTTTCTCTGAGAGGTATGCCATTTAATAAGTGTGTTGAATGTCTAACATCATCCATATTATTAAGCAGAGCCGATTTTAGCAGTCTCTGCAATGACTTTGAATTCCCCCTTCTCCTATCTGTGATGGGATGGGTGATATAAATCTCTCCATTCAGATGTGTTATACTCTGGCCTGTACCTGTAACCACAAATTAGCATTACAGGGTTATATTGTATTTACTTCTCCTCCATAATCATATTTAAATTTTTAGTCTGTTTGATACTGGATATTTTTACCATCCTGAGACATAGCAGGGTGATTGGAGTTCCTTCCCTTCCAGAGAATTTGCTTCCTCCGTATTTTGATATGTTGAGGATATAAACTTTTTTGCCCTGAGCACCGCGGAAGCGGCCGAAAACTTTTTAAATTAACCTCAATCTTATGGTATTGGACGCGCCCCGGTGGTGTAGCCCGGTCAATCATGCGGGACTCTCGATCCCGCGACCCGGGTTCAAATCCCGGCCGGGGCACCAGAAAGGGCCCGTGGCTCAGCCTGGTCAGAGCGCCCGCCTGATAAGCGGGAGGTCCGGGGTTCGAAGCCCCGCGGGCCCACCAGAAAACAAACTTTTGCCGAGCAAAAGTTTGATCAAAGTTCGTAGCTCTTTCTAAAAAGCCAAATTCTAAGTGGTTTCCTCTTGAACAGCTGTTTTGGAGGGGGAACTTTTTGAATTGCTTCACGGGGGGTTTAACTCTAAAATCGACGCCTAGAGGGCGTCAAAAGAAAAAACAACTCATTCAGAGGAAATTTAAGAATTGTTCTTTAAAGCTGGAAGTGAAAATCAAAAACACTCTTAAAAACTCCCAAACGAAGAGCTACAAACTTTTCGCCAGCCTTTCCCAAGTTCGCTTCACTGTGCCCATTTCCTCATGCGTTCCACCTCTGTATGAATCTTCAACGGTGAGGATGAGTCCTAGATGCAGGATACGATTGAGAGGTTCATTAACGGTTAAGCCCCGCAACTCTTATATACCTCTTTGGACATCCCCCATAATGGGGTGTGTCCAGACATGTTGTTTGATGTCCAGCCAAAGACATCAATTGACGAACTGTTCGGGAGAAGAGCGGAGTATTTGAGCTTTCTTGACGCTATCGAGAAGAGAAGGAACTTCTTCATAATCACCGGGCCGCGCAGGATAGGAAAGACGAGCTTTCTCTACGCCGCGCTCAACGAGCTTGAAAAGAGGTATGGTATTCCATACGCCGTGATTGACGCGAGAGCTGCCACATCTCTAAATTCAAAGTACCCACAGAGGATTATTGCAGAGCGTCTGTACAAAGCTATCGCAAGGAAAGGCTTCGTTGGAGGTGTAATCTCAAGGATAAAAGGGATTAGAATCAGCAGCATTGAAGTTGAGTTGCAGGAAAAAGGCTTTGACATCATAGATGTCCTCTCAGCGATAAACGAGGGGAACGAGCTCGCTGTGATAGCCTTTGACGAGGCCCAATACCTCCGCTTCTCGAATGAAGACCTCACAAAGCTCTTTGCATGGGTTCTCGACAGCCTTCACAACATAGTGCTCGTGTTTACTGGCTCCCAAGTAGGCGTTCTTGAGAACTTCCTTCGTCTTGATGAGGGTGACTCCCCTCTGTTCGGAAGATACGAGGTGAGAATAAGCTTACCGCACTTCAACCCCTCGGAGAGCCTTGAGTTCCTGAGGAGGGGCTTTGAAGAGTACGGGATCGACGTGAACGAGCGGGAGCTCCTTCCGGCGGTGAACACTCTCGATGGGGTTCCAGGGTGGCTTGTTCACTATGGGGCCCACAGAATTGATGGGCTTACTAATGAAGAAGCCATTGAGAAGGTTTTGCAAAAAGCCATGAAGTACGTGCAAACAGAGTTTGAAGAGTTGGACAAGCTCTCTCCCCGTTATCGTGTTGTGGTAAGGGCAATAGCACGGCTGAGCGAAGGAAATGGTTATGCAAGGTGGGAGAGAATAAAGGGACTAGTTGAGGTAGAATTGGGGGAGAAAATAGATGAAAAGGCAATAAGGGGGTACTTATCAAAGCTAATGGACTATGGCTTTGTGGAGACGATTGGGTACGGAAAGTATAGAATCCCTGATCCGGTTATGTACCGGGTCTTCAGGAGAATGTGAGAGTATGTACTATTTTGGACGTCCCCCATAATGGGGGATCTCTAATTTCTCTGAGAACATACACCATGGAGATGCCGGGGTGGAACCCCGCATCTCACCATATCAAGGAATGATTATAGAATGCCATATTACACCCCTTTAACTGTCCCGAGAATTTTATTAAGACCTGGCCAATGCACTCAGGAACTGAAGAAAATCACTACCTAACGGAACCTGCCCATGGAAAAGCTTATAAGGTCACTCCCTCAACGCCCTTCAGTGATTAAAACCACCTTTCTAGGAGGTGTTGGCAGTGGAAGTTAAGACTGACATACCTGTGTGCACATCATGCGGAAAGGAAATAAGCCCGAGGGAAAACGCCACTCACTTCATATGCCCGAACTGCGGCGAGGAAATCATATGGAGATGTGAATCCTGCAGGGTTTTAGCTGTCCCCTACAAGTGCCCCAAGTGCGGCTGGGAGGGGCCGTAAAAGGAGGTGAAAAAGATGAGCGACTTCAACCTTGTTGGTGTTGTTAAGGTCATGCCGACCGACCCTGAGGTAAACCTCGACGAGCTTGAGGAGAAGCTGAAAGCCGTTATTCCGGAGAAGTTTGGGCTGGCAAAGGTCGACCGCGAGCCTATCGCATTTGGCCTTGTCGCCCTCAAGTTCTACATCCTTGGAAAGGACGCCGAGGGCTACTCCTACGACGAGGTTGCCGATCTCTTCAGGCAGGTCGAGAACGTCGAGTCAGCTGAGGTCGAAAGCGTTTCGAGGATCTGAATCCTCGTCCCTTTTTCTATACCTTTATCCTGATTTTCTTTCCACTCTGAAGGGCAGACCTTCAAGAGAAAAAAGTAAACCACATGTTTTTAGTTTTCTGACATTTTTCTTTTTCAAGCCTCGCCCTTCAGGGCGGGGTACAATCAACCGCCCAAAAAGCCGTTAACTGGAAAGCAATACTCTTTTAAAGCTTAAGCACAATACCATGCTTTGAAATGAAGCGCTCAGTAACAGTAAAACTCCAGCCAAGCAAAGAGCAAGAAAAAATTCTCTTCGAATTAGCTCAAGCGACCGCAGTAATATGGAACAAGCTGAACTACGAGAGGCTTAAGCAATTCAAAGAATTCGGCAAGATTGACTTTCTTGGAACTCAACAAGAGGCTTATTACGAGTTTAAGGATTGGATTGGTGGTTCCACAATCCAAACCCTGGCCAGAAAGAACGCTGAAAGCTGGCGCTCATTCTTCTCCCTCAACAAGAAGAAAAAGAGTGGAGAACTGCCCGAATGGCTCAATCCCAAACCACCGGCTTTTATCAGAGGAGAAAACGGGCAGAAACTCTTCATTATTCCCTTCAGGAACGACCAGTATCGGATTAAGGGAAACGTCATCGAGTTGAGACGCCTCGGCAAGTTTGGAAGACTGAGGATTCAGTTCAAGGGCAGAATACACTTGAAGGGCAAGCAAGGACGGTTAGAAATCCATTACAATCCTGCAAGGCGAAAATGGTACGCCCACATCAGTTACACGGTGGAAAAGAAACTAATCAATAACGAGTGGGTGGGGATTCCAAGAAAGCCATTGGGCAACCTCTCAGCCGGCATTGATTTAGGAGTGAACAATCTCATGGCCGTTTACGTGGAGAATGGGGAAAGCTTCCTCGTTAATGGAAGACAACTTAAGAGCATCGCCTTTTACTGGCAGAGGAGGATTGCAGATTACCAGTCAAAACTCAACAAAAGTGGAGCGAAAAAGAACAGAAAGCTCAGAAGAATGCACTTAAAGGCTAAGCTACAGGCAAAGCACTACATTAACACGGTGGTAAGGCAAACGGTGGAGAAACTTTATCAATTAGGGGTTAGCAGAATTGTTGTTGGTTATCCAAAAGGCATAGCCAGAAACTCCGATAAGGGAAAGAAGCAAAACTTCCTTCTCTCCCACGTCTGGCGGTTCAATATCGTTATCAAACGGCTTAAGGAAGTTTCCGAAGAGTATGGCATCTCTGTTATAGTTGTTGGTGAGGCTTTTACTTCTCAAACGTGCCCTCTCTGCGGCCAACGCCATCCAGACGGGAGGATTTTCAGGGGTTTGTTTAAGTGCCACAGGGAGGGCGTTGTAATGAACTCTGACCTCGTGGGAGCTTTCAATATCTTAAAGAAGGCTCTGAAAACGATAACCCCGAGCCTTCCCGCTTTAGCGGGAGGTAGGGGTAATTGACCTAAGACCGGGCCAGAGGGGCTGAAAACCCTAATGGGTTTGAATGAAACCCCTCAAACCTCCCTGCCTTTGCCGAGGGGTTAACTCGTTAGAATCCTCGCCCTTCACGGCGGGGAGGAGGTCAGATCCTCTATATCCTAATCAGAGAGGGCCCGGTGGCAGACACTGACGAAGTTGACGAAGACGTGTGGTTCGAGTACGATGAGGAAGGAAACGTCGTCGGGATCGAAATATGGAACGCGGGGGGAGAATGTTATCAGAAAAAGTCTCTTGGAAATAGAGCGCTATACAAAGGCGTTGAATAGAAAGATGGAAGCCTAAAGCCCTAAACTCAGCTTCGGCTTCTTCCAGCCGTCGAGTATCGCTCTGAGCTCCTCGTTCTCAACTCTGGTATAGAACCCGCTGAACCTCTCCTTAGCTTTTTCATCTCCTGCCTTCCAGCGGGCAAGCTCCCCAACGGCCCTGAAGAAGTGCGCTGTGTCGTCTTCGAAGAGCTCTGCAAAGCTTTCCATATTCCTGGCCACAGCATCATATGAGCCTTCATCAAAGAGCCCCTCGATGAAGTCAATCAGAGTATCAAAGACCAGTCCGAGCATCTCATCACCCATCTCAACGGCCTTCAGAAGGGCATCGCGAATCGCCCTGAAGGCCTTCCCGTATTCTTCCCTGCCAGCCCAGAGCTCCGCCTCAACAAGCCGGGCGTTGACCTCTACCTCATCCTCTCTCGGAGCCCTCAGAACCTCTCCTATCAGCTCCTCCGCCGCATCGTAATCCCCGAGCTCATAGTGAAAGTGCGCCAAATCAAGGAGGCTTATGAGGAGGTTCTTCTCGTCGCCGAGCTTTTCAAATATCTCCCTCGCACGCTCCATCAGCTCTATCGCCTTCTCGGTCTCGCCGAGATCGTCGTAATTTACAGCCAGATTGGCCAGCGT
>WAPO01000074.1 GCA_015520705.1 Thermococcus sp.
CAAGGGATCCTTTTATCACGGAGCTCTCGTCGCTTATCGGTCTGTATCCTCTGTCCAGAAGATTCCTCAGGTTTGTCTCGCTGAACTCCAGCTCATTTATGTTGAGGAACTTAGCGCCAAGGTTATCGAGAAACTCCGCGTACCACTTCATGCGCTCAAACTGGCCCGGAATGGAGGGAATTTCACCCCCGATGTCCCAGTCGAAGTCGAAGGCCTTCTTTATGTTCTCTATCTCAGCTTTGAAGAGCCTTGAGTTGGGGCTGAACAGATCAGGATGAAAGCGTATCTCATCCAGACCGGCATCGTAGAGCTTTCTTAGGGCATTTTCTGTGGCAAGTGCTCCGGTTGTATAGAGATGTATGTGGAATCTCTCCCCGAATGCATCCTTCAGAGCTTTGATATAACCGGTGGTTCTGTCGAGCCTCGCCAGAGGGTCGCCGCCGGTGACTCCGGCTCCCAGAGCCTCCTGAATTCTGGCCTCTTCGAGTATATCTTCTAAACTCTTCACAGGTCTCTCGTTGGCATAAACAACATCGCCGCGCCTCCATGGACTCAGGGGACAGTAGAAGCACTCCCTCGGGCATTTTCCCGTGGTGAAGAGGACAAGCTTCTCCCCTCTAACGCAGAGCCTGCATCCTTCGGGCAGTTCTCCAACGGCGTATGAAAAGTAAGGGGTTTCTCTCACCATCATCCAGAGTGCGGGGGCAGGACTTAAAAAGGTTGGCTTCCCAGATGTGTTCATGAAGGAGAGACCGAAGACACTTCCGCCAACACTGAGGGACAAGCACCGCTATATGGCTTTTCAGGTAATTGGGGAGAGGGATTTCAAGAAGGATGAGGTGAAAAGGACCCTCTGGGATGCCTGCCTCTCCACGCTTGGAACTCTCGGAACTGCCCGGGCAAAGCCGTGGCTGATAAAATTCGATGAAAAGACCCAGACCGGGATTATCAGGATTGACAGGGGGCATGTTGAAGAGGTGCGCTTTGCTCTGATGCTGATAACAAAAATAAACGGCTCGAATGCCCTGTTCAGAATCCTCGGAGTTTCGGGGACAATAAAAAGATTGAAAATGAAATTTTTGAGGGAATTCGGCTGGCGTTAGCGGATGAATGGTATTGCTTTGTCCGTTTCGTCCCTGTAAACCCTAATGTATCTTCTGCAGGCGGCCTCCCATGTGAAGTCCCTGACCCTGACCTTTGCGTTTTTCCTCAGGCGGTTCAGCGTTTCCTCATCCAGTTCCTTTGCCCTTATCATGGCTCTGGCAAGGGCGAATGAGTCCCTTGGAGGAACCAGAATTCCAGTCGCTCTCTCAGGGTCAGCGTCGAGGTCAATTATTGTGTCCTTTATGCCACCCACCGAGGAGCCTATCGGAACCGCACCGAGGCACATGGCTTCAAGCTGAACTAGGCCGAAGGGCTCAAAGTATGAAGGAACGACAACAAAATCAACGGAACCGTAGAGCTCCCTTGCCTCCTCTCTCTTGAGGAGCCTCGTCACGGCCTTGAAGTTGGGGAATCTGTTCTCCATGGCGTGAGCCCATCTTTCAAGCCCGGGATCGCCCTTGCCTATGACTATGAAGCGCATCTCGCTGAATGCCGGGTCTTTGGAAAGCAGCTCTATTGCATGGAACAGTGTATCTACCCCTTTCTGTGCCTTATCAAAGCGCCCTATGAACATGAATGCCTTCCCGTCGCTCATGCCGAACTTTTCGAGGACTTTCTTTCTGCGCTCCCTTCTGTCCCCCTCAAGGAACTTCTCGTTCCAGAAGGAGCAGTCTATGCCGTTGAAGACGTGGGTTACCTTCCCCTCGAACATTCCGAAGAATCCCCACTCCTCCCACATGTAGCTTCTGCTCACAGTTGTTACGGTGTTAGCTATGTATGCGAGCGTGTGCTCGGGGTCGATGTCCGGATACGGTGCCAGCTCTCCGACGTTTGCCTCATGGAATAGATATCCCGGTATCTTTGCCTTGTTAAGCCTGTGAATCGTTGCCGTCAGGGGCAGGTGGAAGTATTTCCTGATGAGAGCCGCGGCAAAAACCGTGTGCCAGTCGTGGGCGTGCAGTGCCTCGGGCTTTTCCTCATTTTTTAGGAGCTCATTCAGCAGGCCCGCGCTTGCCTTTCCAAAATGAACCGTCTTCTGCAGCAGCCCCTCCCATCCCGGACCGTAGACATCGGGATTATCGAGGAGAACATCGCTCAGGGAAAAAACTCTAACACCATTCTGGTTTCTTTCATAGGCCTTAACCTCGAAATCTCCTCCGAATGCTGAGATTTTGAATGATGCCACTGGTTCTCCTTCAATGCGGCCGTGTGATGGTGTAAAAACTAGAACTTCGTGCCCCAGTCCTGCCAGCCCTTCTGCTATGCTCGTAACCGCCTCCGCCAGTCCTCCAACCTTCACCGGTAGATATTCGAATGCAAGTAAAAGCACCTTCATTTTTGACCACCTACTCAAGCAGTATGAACTTTTCCCCTTCCATGTCCTCAAAGTAGCTCCCGAGCCCACCAACCTTCCATTCCTTCCCTTCTTTGTCTCTGACTGTTATGCTTGCTGTTAGAGGGGTGTACTCATATTCGATTATCATTCCCTCAAGGCTGAGGGGTTTCTTGCTTTCGACGTATCTGCCCGTGATTTCGGCTTTTTTTGGAAGGGTGGTGTGCTTCAGGACTGTTATGAGGGTTCTTATGTTGACCAGACTCAGGGGCTTTCCGAGCTTCTCGTAGTCTATGGGTTTAACAACTTTACTGTTGTCCAGGTAGATCGTGTAGAACCAGTGCATGTAGTTCTGGATTATCTTGGGGCTTTTGGCCCAGAAGGAGTAGAACTTCTCCCTTCTCCTGTCCCTCGGCAGCGCTCCAAAAAAGAGGGCGTAATCTATGTCTCCGATTATCCAGCTTGCCATGAGCCATGGGGCTCCTCCACTTTTGGCCAGAATCACATTGTCCCTTTTAAGCCACTCAGGGACTTCGTCGAAGTTGCTTATTATCACAAAAATGATGTCTCTCCTTTTCCTTATCTCCTCCCTCAGAAGCCAGAGGAATTCAAAGGGAGTGTTTATGAGCACCTCATATTTCGCAGTTCTTATAATGTATTCTGCCCTCTCAAGGGTGTTTTCAAAGCCGTGGATTGTCCAGATTTCAGGGAGATCCTCCCCGTGAACCGAGCGGTAGAGCTCAAGAAATGCTTTCTTTAGCTCATTTATGTCGTTTATAAATTCCTCCTTGAGCTTTTCGAGAACAACCTCAGGATTAACGGGCTTATAGAGCCTTGGAGTGCCGTGCATCACATCGACGAACCCTTTTCTGTGGAGGGAGCTCAGAACATCATAGACCCTCGTGTGGGGAATGCCGCTTTCCTTTGTTACGTCGGTTGCCTTGCTCGGACCCAGCTTCAGGAGTGTTATGTATGCAAGGCTCTCATACTTGGTCAGCCCAAGCTTCTGGAGCTTTTCAACAATTTCTTCTTCGTTCATGCTCAGACCTCCAAAAATTTTAATATTCACTTGCATCAGTTTAAACATTGGCAGTGATACTGAAAATAGGGTGGTATTCAGCATGTATAAAACTTTCGCATTCAGGGATGATGACATCTTTGGAAAGGTGGCGCGGGTTGAGTTTTCACTTCCGAAAGAGGGGGATTATGCATATCTCCTTGGAAACTTCAATTCTTTCAATGAGGGCAGCTTCAGGATGAGGGAGAGAGGGGGCAGGTGGAGCATAACCCTTGAGCTGCCTGAAGGGGTTTGGTATTATGCCTTTTCCGTTGACGGCATCAGAACAGCTGACCCTGAAAACCCGGAGAGGTCACTCTACAGGCGTCTTTCCTATAAAATGGAAGATGAGGTAAGCGTTGCAAGCATTTCCTCTGGGGAAACGTTCTACCACCATCCTTCGCTTACATACCTGTATTCCTTTGGGGACAGAACCTATGTGCGCTTTAGAGCTTTAAAGGGAAAAGCACGGAGGGTCTATTTTGTCTCCGAAAAGAGAGTTGAAATGAAGAAAAAAGCCACTGATGAGCTGTTTGACTATTTTGAGGCAGTTCTGCCCCGGAAGGATGAGCTTGAGTATCACTTTGAAATCCTCACAGGGGGTGGAACTCTGGAATACGGCGATTTCAGGGCATGCCCCTCGGAGTACCAATTCCCTCAGTGGGTGCTTGACAGGGTCTTCTATCAGATAATGCCCGACCGCTTCGCCAGAGGAGGGTGGAAAAACATGGAAGATGCCGGAGGTGACCTCTGGGGAATCATGGAAAAAATCGAACATCTCAGGAAGCTTGGAATAAACGCCATCTATCTGACCCCCCTCTTTGAATCAACAAGCTACCACGGTTATGACGTTACAGACTACTACCGCGTGGGCCGGCGTCTGGGAGGGGAGTCAGCATTTGAAAATCTCCTGAGGGAGCTGAAGAAAAATGATATAAAGCTGCTTTTGGACGGGGTTTTTCACCACACGAGCTTTTTCCATCCCTATTTCCAGGACGTCATCAGGAAGGGAGAGGGTAGCAGATACAGGGATTTCTATCGGGTTATCAAATTCCCCGTTGTTTCCGCAGAGTTTCTAGATGTTCTGAAGTCTCCGGGGTCATGGAAAGAGAAACGCGAAAAGCTCAAAAAGCTTGGCTGGAATTATGAGAGCTTCTTCTCCGTGTGGCTGATGCCCCGCCTGAATCACGACAATCCCGAGGTAAGGGAGTTCATTGCTGATGTGATGAAGCACTGGCTTGACAGAGGTGCTGATGGATGGCGTCTGGATGTTGCCCATGGCGTTCCACCGGAGCTCTGGCGTGAGATCAGGAAAAAGCTGCCGGAAGAGGCCTATCTCATCGGTGAGGTCATGGATGACGCCCGGCTCTGGATTTTCGACAAATTCCACGGGACGATGAATTATCCGCTTTACGAGGCATTCCTGAGGTTTTTCGTTTACAGGGAAATGAAGGCTGAGGAATTCCTCAACTGGATTGAGCTTCTGAGTGCCTATTACGGGCCTGCGGAGTTTCTCATGTATAACTTCCTCGACAACCACGATGTTGAGCGTTTTCTCGGGCTGGTGGGTAGCAGGGAGAGGTATCTGTGTGCCCTTGCTTTTCTGATGACATACAAGGGAATCCCTTCGATATACTACGGCGATGAGGTGGGACTCGATAACGTGGGCGGCTCCCCTATGGAGCGTTCAAGGGCTGTGATGGACTGGAATCCTGAGGAATGGGATGGAGGGATACTTGAGGTTACAAAAGAGCTGATAAAACTGCGGCGCAACAGCAAAGCCCTTCAGATGGGGGCATTCAGACCCTTGATTTTCAGGGGAGGGCTTCTCCTGTATGAGAGGACATTGAGAAATGAACGTATCATAGTCGGTATTAACTATTCAGAAACTAAACAGCATACTGAATTATCTACAAGCTATGAAATTTTACTTGGTCATTTAGACAATAATAAGCTCTCTCCATGGTCATTTTTCATAGCCAGGGAGCTTCATTGAAGGTTAGATTTGAACATGTGTTATATACCTGCTCGTGGAAGCGCAAGGTATATATATCACTGGCGATGATACTAATACACCGAAGTCATGACAGGTGATAAGCTATGAGAAGGGGAATACTTACCCTATTTTTAGTCGGAGTTTTGGTTTTTAGTGTAGTGGCCAGCGGATGTATAGGCGGCGGGGGAACCACAACAACCTCAAGTAGCCCGACAGCGACTTCTTCAAGCAGCTCAACTCAGACAACTACCACAACTTCATCAAGTGCCTCTGCAACTACTACCTCAACTTCCCAGATGGAATGCGGGAGCGGAACTGTTGTGATATGGCATAATATGCAACCGAACGAACTTCAGGTGTTCCAGAGCATTGCAGAGGAATACATGGCGATGTGTCCAAATGTTAACATAAAATTTGAACAGAAACCAAATTTGGAGGATGCTCTTAAAGCTGCAATTCCTGCAGGCCAGGGTCCTGATCTCTTCATATGGGCACATGACTGGATTGGTAAATTTGCAGAGGCAGGCCTCCTTGAGCCCATAGACAATTATGTTACTGACAATGTGCTGAAAGACTTCGCTTCAATGGCTGTTGAGGCCATTCAGTATAAAGGACACTATTATGCAATGCCTTTTGCTGCGGAAACTGTCGCCCTGATATACAACAAGGACATGGTGAAGGAACCACCAAAGACATTCGATGAAATGAAGGCCATTATGGAGAAATACAACGACCCCAACAATGGAAAGTATGGAATAGCTTGGCCAATAAACGCATATTTCATATCTGCAATAGCTCAGGCATTTGGAGGTTACTACTTCAATGATAAAACAGAACAGCCGGGTCTCGACAATGCCAAAACTATAGAGGGCTTTGAATTCTTCTTTAAGAATATCTGGCCTTACATGGCACCGACTGGTGATTATAATTCCCAGCAGAGTCTCTTCCTCGAAAAGAAAGCACCCATGATGGTGAACGGTCCCTGGAGCATTGCAAGCGTTAAGAAGGCAGGCATTAACTTCGGCGTCACACCACTTCCACCAATCACAATGAACGGTAAGAGCTACTGGCCAAGACCTTACGGTGGAGTTAAACTATTCTACTTCGCCAAAGGCATAAAGAACAAAGAGGCAGCATGGAAGTTCGTTAAGTGGTTCACAACAACTCCAGATGTCATAAAACAGCTCGCCCTTCAGCTTGGTTACATACCAGTTCTAAAGCCCGTTCTTAATGATACGGAGATAAAGAACAACCCCGTCATTTATGGCTTTGGACAGGCTGTTCAGCATGCATACCTAATGCCGAAGAGTCCCAAGATGGGTGCTGTCTGGGGTGGCGTTGGAGACGCTATAAATGAGATACTCAAGAATCCAGAAAATGCCGATATCCCTGCCATACTGAAGAAATACCAAGAGGAGATTCTTAAGAACATGCAGGGTGGCTGATTTATTTTCTCTTTCTTTCTTTGGGGGGATTGGCAATGAAAAAGACAAGTACGGTGGCGTTGTCTTTGATACTGCCTGGAATTGCGGCATTCTTATTCTTTAATCTGTGGCCTATTATGTATTCCATATATCTGGCCTTTACCAATGCACAACTTGGTAACTTCCCGATTCAGACTCCAAATGCTCCTCTCCTGCATTTCACTGGTCTGGAAAACTTCAGGTGGATTCTGAGTGATGAGGGATTCAGGAGTGCATTTCTGTGGACATGGATATTTGTTGTCACCAGTGTTACCCTGAAGGTTCTCGTAGGAATCTTCTTGGGTCTCCTTTACAATAATAAGTATGTGAAGGGAAAAATGATATACCGCTCTCTTTTGATAATCCCGTGGGCTCTTCCGTTGCTCTTTTCTGTGACAGTTTGGAAGTTTATGTTTGATCCCGTTTTTGGTCCTATAAATCAAATTCTGAGGTCATTGGGCGTTGAAAATCTTCCAAACTGGATTAATGACCCCTTCTGGGGCTTCGTTGCCCTTAACATCATCGAGGTATGGTTAGCATATCCGTTTATGATAACAGTAATAACAGCAGCCCTCCAATCGGTTCCAGAACCTCTCGTGGAAGCCGCTGTAATTGATGGAGCTAATTATTGGCAGAGAATAAGACACGTTATTCTACCGATAGTTGGAAAGCCCATAGCCTTTGCAACTATACTTACCAGTGCAGCCAGCTTTCAGTATTTCATGGTTCCGTATATTTACAACGCTGGCCTTTTCGAAGACAAATTCCTGCTCCTATATGGGTTCAGGAAAGCTTTTGGAGCCACTCCCCATTATGGTAGAGCCGCCGCTGTGATGGTGGTTGCTACAACTGTCCTTGCAATATACATGTATATCAATGTCAAAATAACCAGACTCCAGGAGGGTGCTAAGGGATGATGGGCCGGAGAAAAAGCGAGATTATAAAGAGCTTCTCATTAACCCTGATAGCGGTTATCATAATGTCTGTGATACTATTTCCGGTTTATTATATTTTTGTAGTCTCAATAAGTCCAACAACTACCCTTGGAGGACACATTACTCTTATACCAGAGAATGTTACGTTAGATGCATACAAGGATGTTCTGTTTGGTTTTAGTGGGAACAGGATATCGGAGAACTTTACTGGAGTTATAGAGGGTCAAGGGAAAGTTGTCAATGGAAAACTCTACGTAGATACAGGGATTATCAGGGGAAGGGTAAAATGGGGGCCATTCACCCAGTTTACATTTGAAGTGCCAGTCCATAATCGGGTTTTTGACATCAGTGGTGCAAAAAACACGGAAGGAAAGCTTAAAGGTGATATCAAGGGAGTCTTTATAATAACCAGTATTGCCAAAGACAACACCATAGGCTTTGGCATAGTGAGGGATGTTAAGCTTTTAAAAGGAAATCTTAATGGAGAGATGCTTTCTGGCAATATGGAGGGCTATGTGATAACAAGAAATGCAGGGAAGGTTAAATTTACCCATCTTGGAATGTTCATGCACTCCACATTCTTCCACTATCTCAGGAACAGCATCTTTTTGGTGACGGTAACAGTGACGCTTACGTTGATATTCATAGTGCCAGCAGCTTATGCCTTCTCCCGCATGAAGTTCTTCGGGCGGGAGCATGTGCTTTACTTTTATCTCATGTTTACCCAAGTTGCTGGAGGACTTGGAATAGCAGGATTGATAGCCCTTTACGGAATGCTTGTAAAGCTTGGAATGTATAACAAGCTTGCGGTGTTAGGATTTGTATATGCCGCTGGAGGTGTGCCCTTCAACACCTGGCTGCTCAAGGGATATATAGATTCTATAAGTCCGGATTTCGATGAAGCTGCTCTTGTTGATGGAGCCAGTTACCTGCAGATAATAAGACATGTCTTGCTTCCAATGGCTCTGCCTGGAATAGCAACAGTGGCAATATTTGCTTTTATCGGTGGGTGGACGGAGTTCATATTGGCAAGCTTATTGCTTACAGAGAAAAATCAACCCCTCGCAGTTTGGATATACGGCCTGCTCGGGGGTATAGGCAGAGGTATAAACTGGAATTATTTTGCGGCGGCTGCTTTGCTTTTTGCGCTTCCTGTGTTTGTTGTCTTCATGCTGGCTCAGAACTACATAAGGAGTGGTTTAACCCTTGGAGGACTTAAGGAATGAGGTGATAATATGAGAAAGGTAGCTGCTTTATTACTCGCCCTTTTAATGTTTGGAAGTCTTGTAGGGATGTATGGATATGCAAAAGCAGACAAAGCAAAGCCTCTCAACGTCATCATAGTGTGGCATATGCACCAGCCCTTCTACTATGATCCTATAAACGACCAGTTTGTTCTCCCATGGGTCAGGTTGCATGCAGCTAGGGATTATTGGATGATGCCGGCAATACTCAGCAAGTATCCGGATGTTCACGCCACCATTGACCTCTCCGGCTCCCTAATCCAGCAGATAGTCATGTATAACGAGGGTAAGATGGATTTAAGGGAGGAGATAACTGAGAAGATAGCAAAGGGAGAACCTCTAACAGTGGATGAAAAGTGGCTCATGCTTCAGGCCCCTGGAGGCTTCTTTGACAACACTATACCGTGGAATGGAGAACCCGTTATGGACAAAAATGGATATCCAGTGAGGAGAATATGGGCTCGCTACAAGGAGCTAACTGACAAGAGAAACAATCTCTTTGCAAAGTATGGAAATTTACCGCTGGAGGAACAGAAAGAAAAAATAACCAGCGGATTCACTGAGCAGGATTATATAGACCTTGCTGTCCTTTTCAATCTCGCCTGGCTGAACCATGCATACATAATGGAGCATCCTGAACTCAAGGCCCTTTATGAAAAGGTGGACTCGGGAGGTTATACAAGGGAAGACGTGAAGACTGTCTTAGATGCCCAGAAATGGCTCCTCAGCCATGTATTTGAGGAGTATAGAAAGGTTAATTATCTGCTTGGTAATGGGAATGTTGAGGTAACTGTGGTTCCCTACGCCCATCCAATAGGGCCGATACTCAATGATCTTGGTTGGGAGAATGACTTCAGAGAACAGGTTCAGAAAGCGGATGAGCTGTATAAAGAGTATCTTGGAGATGGAAAAGTAACTCCAAAGGGAGGGTGGGCTGCGGAATGCGCCCTCAACGATGAGACTCTAAAAATCCTCGCTGAAAATGGATGGGAATGGGTTATATCTGACCAGCTCGTTCTTCAGAAGATGGGAGCTCCCAGCAGTATTTCAAGCTATTACAAGCCATGGGTTGCTGAATTCAATGGAAAGAAAATATACATCTTCCCGCGTGATCATGTGCTTAGTGATAAGGTGGGCTTTAACTACGCTGGAATGAATCAGAAGCAGGCAGTTGAAGACTTCGTAGGTGACCTGCTTAAAGTGCAGAAGGAGAACTATGATGGGTCTCTGGTTTATGTTGTGGCTCTCGACGGGGAGAATCCATGGGAGAATTATCCCTATACAGGGAGCGTCTTTTTGAACATGCTCTACCAGAAGCTTGAAGAACTCCAGAAGGAAGGTCTCATACGAACCGTAACCCCAAGTGAATATATACAGCTCTATGGCGACAAGGCAAACCTTCTGACGCCAAAAGACATGAAATATCTTGATCTCCAGAACAACACTGCCGCCCTCCTTAAAGCCACAAGCTTAGGCCAGCTTTATGATATCTCAGGAAAAACCGAGAAGCATCTCTGGCCTGAATCGAGCTGGATAGATGGAACCCTCTCAACATGGATCGGTGAAAGACAGGAAAATATGGGATGGTATTGGCTCTACCTGGCAAGAAAAGACCTCTTTAAACATAAAGAGAACATGAGTTCGGAGAAATGGGAAGAAGCATATGAATATCTCCTCCGCGCAGAGGGCAGCGACTGGTTCTGGTGGTATGGGAAGGATCAGGATAGCGGCTTTGATCAGGGATTTGGGAGACTCTTCAAGGATTATCTGTATGAGATGTATAAACTTGCAGGCCTGAAGCCTCCCAGCTATCTTTATGGGAACTACTTCCCTGATGGGGAACCCTATGTTATCAGGGATCTGGTCGGGCTCAAGGAGGGAGAAACGAAGGAATGGTCGAGTCTTTCAAACCAGGCCAAAAGCGTTGGTCTATACTTTGACGAGAAAGGTCTTCATTTTATAGTGAAAGGCAATCTAACCCAGCTCGAAATCAGCATCTGGAATCCGAAGCGTTTCATTGGTAACACATTTACATTGCTTCAGAAAGAGCCAAGCGAGTTCTCATATTCCCACTACCCCTACAGCAAGGACAGTGTTGGACTCATGATAACAACTCATGTTGTCTACAAGGACGGAAAAGTCATGATTTACAATGCCACTGGTTATAATGGCTTTAAATCAATAGGAAACGGCACCTCGAAAGTAACTTCGGAGGGAATTGAGATAACAGTGCCATTCAAATTCATCGAGAATCCCTCGGACATATACTTTGCGGTATCGACTACAAAGAACGGGGAGCTTGATATCATAACCACTCCGATACAGGTCAAGCTGCCCACAGAGGTCAAAGGAATTGTTATTGCAGATATAAAGGATCCTCAGGGTGATGATTATGGGCCTGGGACTTACACGTATCCTACTGACAAGGTGTTTAAGCCAGGAGTATTTGACCTGCTTAGATTCAGAATGCTTGAGCAAACAAACTATTATGTGATGGAATTCTACTTTAAGAATCTCGGCGGCAATCCTTGGAATGCTCCTTATGGTTTCAGTTTGCAGATTATAGAAGTTTATTTAGACTTTAAGAAAGGCGGAAATACAAGCGCAATCAAAATGTTCCCTGATGGCCCTGGAAGCAATGTCCGGCTTGATCCAAATCATCCATGGGATGTTGCCTTCAGAATAGCAGGCTGGGACTATGGAAACCTGATAGTACTCTCAAATGGAACCGTAATCCAGGGGGAGCTCAAGATTTCAGCAGATCCGACTAAAAACGCTATCATAGTTAAAGTTCCAAAGAAATACATCAAAATAAGCGATGACTATGGATTGTGGGGGGACGTGCTTACTGGTAGTCAGGATGGTTATGGGCCTGATAAGTGGAGGCCTGTTGCTGTTAAAGCCGAGCAGTGGAAAGTTGGTGGAGCTGATGCTCAGGCTGTGATTAACAATGTTGCACCGCGCGTTATGGATGAGTTGGTACCACCTGGCTTTAAGCCAACGCAGGAGGAGCAGCTTAAGAGCTACGATGCCAAAAACGGGAAACTTGCAACGGTTAAAGCGTTACCGCTTGTGAAGAAGGGCATAGTTGTAAATGACCCACAGGGTGATGATTATGGGCCTGGGACTTACACGTATCCTACTGACAAGGTGTTTAAGCCAGGAGTATTTGACCTGCTTAAGTTCAAAATGACAGAAGAGGACAAATACTGGCGCTTAGAGTTCTATTTCAGGAATCTCGGTGGCAATCCTTGGAATGCTCCTTATGGTTTCAGTTTGCAGATTATAGAAGTTTATTTAGACTTTAAGAAGGGCGGAAATACAAGCGCAATCAAAATGTTCCCTGACGGACCGGGTTCAAACGTTGCCCTCGACCCAGAGCATCCATGGGATTTAGCTTTGAGAATTGCTGGCTGGGATTACGGGAATATAATAGTGGTCCCAGGTCAGAAGCCAATTCAGGGCGAGCTTAAAATTTCAGCAGACCCAACAAGAAATGCCATCATAGTGGAGCTCCCGAAGAAATATCTCAGCATAAACGAGAAATATGGTCTTTATGGTGCAGTTCTTGTTGGTAGTCAGGATGGTTATGGGCCTGATAAGTGGAGGCCTGTTGCTGTTAAGGCAGAGCAGTGGAAGATTGGCGGTGCTGATGCTCAGGCTGTGATTAACAATGTTGCTCCTAGGGTTATGGATCTTCTCGTCCCTGCAGGCTTTAAGCCAACCCAGGAGGAGCAGCTTAAGAGCTACGATGCAAAAGCCGGAAAGCTAGCCACAG
>WAPO01000075.1 GCA_015520705.1 Thermococcus sp.
ATTAGGATGACGTTGGCCACAGAAAGGGCACGATTGAGAAGTGAAAGCCTCATCAACGACTTCAACTTGAATACCATACTCTTCAGCCACTTCCTTAAGCCGTTGAATCACTGTATTGAACCGCCACACGTGGGAGAGGAGGAAATTCTGCCTCCTGCATTTTTCAGAGTTCCTACTGATGCCCTTCGGGTAGCCGACGACAATTCTGGAGACACCTAACTGGTAGAGCTTTTCAACAGTTTGCCTCACGACAGTATTGATGTAGTGTTTTGCTTGTAGTTTAGCCTTCTCGTGCATTCTTTTGAGTTTTCTGCTCTTTTTACCGCCTGACTTGTTGAGCTTAGACTGATAACCCGCAATCCTCTTCTGCCAGTAAAAGGCTATTGACTTTAGCGGCCTTCCGTTCACGAGGAAGCTTTCTCCATTCTCAACATAAACAGCCATGAGATTGTTTACACCCAAATCAATTCCTGCTGAGAGGCTTCCCAAGAGTTGCCTTGGAACTTCAACCCACTCGCCATTGATTAGTTTCTCCTCGACAGTAACGCTGATGTGGGCGTACCATTTCTGTTTTGTAGGATCATACTGTACCTCAAGCCGTCCCTGCTTTCCCTTGAGGTAAATCCTACCCTTGAATTGAATTCTCAATCTTCTGAACCTTCCAAGCCTCCTTAACTCGATGATATTTCCCTCAATCCGATACTGGTCGTTTCTGAGGGAGATTATGAATAGTTTGCGCCCGTTCTCCCTCCTGACAAAGCCGGGCGGTTTTGGCTTGAACCATTCTGGCAGTTCTCCTGATTTTTTCTTCTTGAGGAGGGAAAAGAATGAGCGCCAGCTTTCAGCGTTCTTCCTCGCTAATTGTTGAACCGTTGAGCCACCAATCCAGGTCTTAAACTCGTGGTAGGCTTCCTTTTCCGTCCCATTAAAATCTATCTTGCCAAATTCCTTGAATTGTTTGAGCCTCTGGTAGCTTATTTTGTTCCAAATTACTGCGGTAGCGTGAGCTAATTCAAAGAGGGTTTTCTCCTGCTCCTTTGAAGGCTGGAGTTTAACAGTTACCGTCCGCTTCATTCCAGAGTATGGTATTGTGTTTAAGCTTTAAAAGAGTATTGCTTTCCTGTTTATAAGAGATTGTCCATACCCCTTGAAAAACGGGGCATATTAAAGAAAAATGTCAAAAATCAAGTCCTCCGTTTACATTGGATTTTTTATCCAGACTGAGCATTTTTAAGCTCCCCTGTCAACTTTATACCATGATGGATCTTCACACTCACACGGTATTCTCCGACGGAATAGGGCAGATTTATGATAACATTGCGGAAGCTGAGCGCAGGATGCTCAAACTGATCGGCATAAGCGACCACATACACTACTTCACACCCGGCAGGTTCAGCGCCTATATCTCCCAGATTGAGCGGTTCAAAAAGGAGAGCGGAATAACTGTTCTTGCCGGGATTGAAGCCAACATCCTTGCCGATGGAGTTGATGTTGATGATGCAACTGCAGAGAGGCTTGACTATGTCATAGCTTCCGCCCACGTGTGGCTTGAGCCGGGGAGGGCTGATGTATATCTTGAGCTCATAAAAACCGCCCTTCAGGATGAGCGTGTTGATGTAATCGGACATTTCGGCAACGTCTTTCCATACATCGGCTATCCCGGGGAGGAGGAGCTCATTGAGGTTATAGAGCTGGCGGAGGCAAATGGTAAGGCCTTTGAAATAAGTTCCCGCTATAAAGTTCCGGAGCTGGATTTTGTTAAATCCTGCATCAGACGGGGCGTAAAGCTAACCCTCGGGAGCGATGCCCATATGCCAAAGGAAGTGGGCAGAATTGGCTGGTCTCTGAAGCTTTTCAGGAAGGCAGGAGGAAAAGAGGAAGACCTGCTGTTCTCCGAGCTTTTATAGAATCTCAAACCCGAGCTCCTTCAGTCTGAGAATTATCTCAACCGGGAATCCCACGACGTTGTAGAAATCTCCCCTGATCCACTCCACGAGTATGGCGCCCTTCCCCTGTATCCCGTAGGCTCCTGCTTTGTCCATCGGCTCCCCTGTTTCTATGTATGCCAGAATCTCCTCGTCCTCCAGCTCGCGGAACTTCACCTCCGTGGTTACCGTCCCGCAGAGCTCCGCTCCGCCGTGAATTATGCAGTAGCCCGTTGTGACGAGATGAACCCTGCCGCTGAGGAGCTTCAGCATCCTGAAGGCATCCTCCTCATCTTCCGGCTTGCCAAGAATCCTGCCGTCAATTGAAACGACGGTGTCTGCACCTATCACAGTCCCTCCTGTTCTGGAAAACACGTCTCTGGCCTTTCTCCTTGCCAACTCAAGGGCAAAGAGCTCTGGGTCATCGAGGCTGCACTCCTCATCCGCCCGGCTCGGCACCACCATGAACTCCCTGATGAATCTGCTCAGAATTTCCCTTCTCCTTGGGCTCCCGGAGGCAAGTACCAGCATGCTGAAAACTCGGGCACAGGTTTAATAAGCTTTAGCCCGAACATATGAGAGGCGATGACGAGAATTTCGCTAGCTGATGTGTGATGACTACCCTCGCAGCCGAGCCTCAGGCCCTTCCGCTCACAGAGGCATCAGCAGCTCCCACTCATTACCACCGGAAAAAAGAAGGAGGAAAAACTATAAAAAGTTTATAACTATGGGGCTGCCCAGATGGGAATGCCCGCATCGAGGAGTCTTTTGAGCTCTCTTCCTATCGGCGTGCTCTTGCTCACCTTGATGATGCCCTTCTTGTTCGGCGTTGCGGTGAATACATACTGTTCCCCGCCGTAGAACTTGAGCGGCTTCTTGACGTAGTCGGGCGAAACCCTGAGAACCACGGTCTTCTTTTTCTCCTCAACCTCGACGGGTATCTTTTCCTCGGGTTTTTCGGTTTCCCTCTCTGTGAAGCTTTTGACATCTATGCTTATGCCGACCTTCTTCTCTATCTCCGTTATCCTCTTGCCTTTTTTCCCTATTATCGAGGGAATGTCGAATTCGTCGGCGTAGATGACGGCCTTGTGGGGGCTCACTATTTCAACCTCTGCATACACATCGGGCAGGAATTTCTTTATCTCCTGCTTCAGCCTTTTTTCGGCCAGCTTCAGAGCAGGGGACTTTTCCTTCTTCTTTACCGGGACAACACTTATCTCTTCCCCGTAGGTGTAAATCTCGTATTCGAGCTCTCCTGTCTCGAAATCCCTCACCTCTATGACAGGCCTCGCCAGATCCTCTTCTCTCATTCCGCTCGGCACCTTAACCATGTATTCAAGCGTCAGGACTTTATGCACACTCCCGGCTTTGATGAATATCACTGTATCAACAATCTGGGGTATAACCCCAAGATCAACCCTTCCGATGAGGCGTTGAACAGCATCAATTGGTCTGGTGGCGTGGACGACTCCTATCATACCGACCCCTGCGAGTCTGAGGTCAGCATATATCTTGAAGTCGCTGGTCTTTCTCATCTCATCGAATATAGTGTAGTCCGGCCTCACGAGAAGGAGTATATCCCCAGTTTTCTCCATCCTTCCGCTCAGCGCCGTATACTGTGTTATCTCCTCACTGACCTGCAGATCCCTCGGCTTTTCCATGGTTTTGACTATCTTCCCCATAGAGGCATAATATTCGGCCAGTGCCTGAGCGAAGGTTGTCTTTCCCTCTCCCGGCGCGCCGGCAATAAGAATACCCTCCGCCTTCTCCCGGAGGCGTTCCATGAGCTTCTCGCTCAGTCTGTAATCCTCAATGCTGAGCTTCGTAATCGGTCTGACTGCGGTTATCTCAATCCTGTCGGCAAATGGGGGCTTCGCTATGACTATACGGTAGTTCCTCAGCTGGACAACCGTTGCCCCTGGCTCGTCCAGCTCTATAAATGACTCTGGGTCGCGTTTAGCCCTCTCAACTATATCGTCGGCTATCTCCTCAAGCTCCTTATCCGTGAGGATTTCCTCACTTATCTGCACCAGCCTCCATTCTCCAGGTTTTCCTTTCTTTGCCAGAGGCCTGATGCCCCCTTTCAGGTGGACGCTCATAGTGTGGGCATCGAAGAAGTCCTCAAGGCGATGCTTCACCTCTTTTCGTGCCTCTAGGTATATGACATCTATGCCTTTTGCCACCGCAACGTCCCTCTGTATCCTGTCGCCGGTTATGAGGGTTGCACCCAGCCCCTTTGCAGTCTCCCTTATCATGCTGTCTATCTCGCCCGCTTTGGCCCTCTGAATCTGCCAGAGTTCGGGCCTCTCCCCGTGAAACTCAAGGAGGATTTCACCCTTATCCGCCATTTTCCTCAATTTCTTAAGCTCTTCCAGCCCCACATGACCGATGGCCTTTCCTTCGTTTGCCTGATGTTCAATCTCGGCAATTACCGCTTCAGGAATTATGAGCCTGATTTTTTCCCCGATTCCCTGCAAGAACTGTGTTAAGCGCCCATCCACAACAACACTCGTATCAGCAACAAATATCCTCATTATTCTCACCCCAGAATCTCTCCCACATAGTTTTCTGTTTATAAGCTTTTGGTAAAGGTTCATAAAGGTTTAGATGTCATTACTTAATCAGGTGGGAGCATGGGCAGGATAATATCCATTGCATCTGGAAAAGGAGGGACAGGCAAAACCACAACCACTGCGAACCTTGCAATCGCCCTCGGGGATAAGGGGCAGAAAGTTTGTGCTATTGACGCTGATTTGACAATGGCCAATCTGAGCCTCGTAATGGGAATTGAGGATGCTAATATCACCATTCATGATGTTCTTGCAGGAGAGGCCGATATTAAGGATGCCGTGTATTCAACGTCCTATGAAAATGTAACCCTTATTCCTGCCTCTGTTGACTGGGAACATGTCCTTAAGGCAGACCCCAGAAAACTTCCAGAGGTTATCAAGTCACTGAAGAATGAGTTTGACTTCATACTGATAGACTGTCCTGCAGGACTTCAGATGGACGCCATGAATGCAATGCTCAGCGGTGAGGAGGTTGTGCTGGTCACAAATCCTGAAATTTCATGTATAACTGACACAATGAAGGTCGGGATTATCCTGAGGAAAGCGGGACTGGCTGTTCTGGGCTTTGTTTTTAACAGATACGGCAGGAGCAAGAATGATATCCCTCCAGAAGCTGCTGAAGAGGTCATGGAGATTCCCCTTCTGGCGGTTATTCCTGAGGATCCGGCTGTGAGAAAGGCTACCCTTGAAGGAATTCCAGTCGTTAAGCATAGACCTAATTCGCCTGCAGCTAAAGCTTTTGTAAAGCTTGCGGATGAGATAATAAGAATCGCAGGTTTTAAGGCGAGGGTGATGTACTGAATGCTGATTGTTTTCCTTGGAACAGCAGGAAGTGGAAAAACAACCCTGACAGGAGAGTTTGGAAAACATTTGGAAGATGAGGGCCATACCGTTTCTTATGTGAACTTAGACACAGGCGTGCGGAGCCTGCCCTATAAACCTGATCTGGATGTTAGAAACACGATTACTGTTGATGATGTCATGAAGGAGGGCTACGGGCCCAATGGGGCGATTGTGGAAAGCTATGATAGACTTTTGGAGCGCTTGGAGTACTATTCCTCATCAATTTCAAAGCTTGAGAAGGAAAGTGACTATGTTCTTATAGATACGCCCGGCCAGATGGAGACCTTCCTATTCCACGAATTTGCATGGAGGCTGATGGAGAGGTTTGATGCTCCTCTGGTTGTCTATCTCTTTGATCCTGGCATCCTCCAGAGGATTTACGACTTCTGCTTTGTGAGGTTCTTCGGCCTTCTCATAGAGCTGAGGCTTGCCTCAACCACGATTCCTGTTTTGAACAAAATAGACGTTGTTGACAGCATCGAGAGATACAGGCGGTATCTTGAGGACATGAATTATCTAACCTCAAGATTGAAATTTGATCCATCGATGCAGGGGTATCTGGCGTATAGGCTATGCTCGGCACTGCTGGAGGCCATCTCTCCCGTGAGGGTTCTTTATATATCAGCCAAGGAACACGTAGGTTTTGAAGACCTGGAAACTATAGCCCACGAGCATTACTGCACATGTGGCGACTTAACTTAGGTGATTCATGGAGGATGTTCATGTTTTCCATGCTGTCCCAGGAAACTCCTCTAAAAAGGAATAGGTAATGCTTTTTAGTTTCAAATCCCAGGGGTTCATGGTGGAGAAATTGTGCCTTATCGCAGGAGGAATGGGTGCCGGCTTGAAATCAAAGTTCATCAGGATGATTGATGCAGGCAAACACAGAGGAAAAGATTCTTTTGGCGTCTGGACAGATGAGGGAATTCTGAAAAGTTATGACTTCTCTGAAGTTCATGAGATACCTGACGGTAAAATCGGTCTGCTGCAGTGCAGACTCGCCATAATTGGCTCATTAAAACATACACAGCCCTTTGTTAATGAGCTCGCCCTGGTGCACAACGGAGAGATATACAACCATGTTCCCCTCAGAGATTATCTCCGCGAGCGCGGAATGCACTTTGAGAGCGATGTGGATAGCGAGGTAATACTCCGTCTAATCGAATATCTCCTTGAGAAGGGTCTCTCCATGCAGGAAGCTGTAAGGGATGTCATGTTTATGCTGAATGGTGATTACTCTGTGGCTTTTTCTGATGGGCGGAGAATATACCTCTTCAGAGACCCTGTGGGGATAAGGCCGCTGTATTACTCTCCCGGCGGATTTTTTGCTTCCGAGAAGAAGGTTCTCTGGAGCATAGGGGAGGAGGCCTATCCTGTAAGGCCCGGACACCTAGTGGAGATATCCGCAGATGGAATCAAAGTCCGCCGGCTATTTGATCTAAAGGACCTGAAGGGGAAGGAGTTTGGATTCAGGAGGGCTGAAGAGGCTCTGATGAAGAATCTGGATTACTCCACAAGGATCAGATCAACTCGAAAGACAGGGATTCTCTTCTCTGGCGGACTGGACAGCTCCCTGCTGGCTTTACTGGCATCAAAATACTCGAATGTTGTTCTCTACACCGCGGGAGCGGAGGGGAGCGTTGACTTGGAGTGGGCAAGAAAAGTCAGCGAGATACTCGGACTTCCGCTGAGGGAGTTTGTGTTTGATATCGAGGATGTGGAGGAAGCCGCGGAGAAGGTGATTTTTGCCATAGAGGAGCCGAATGCAATGAATCTGGCCATAGGAATTCCGCTGTATTTCGCAACAAAGCTCGCCTCAGGGGATGGGATCAGAGTCCTGCTGAGCGGACAGGGGGCGGATGAGCTCTTTGGGGGCTATCATAAATATCTGAAGAACCCCGGGCTGATGGAAAATGACCTCAGGAACATGGGGGAGAGAAATCTTGCGAGGGACGACAAGATAGCGATGCTCAACGGTGTTGAAGGCCGCTTCCCGTTTCTGGATTTGAACATAATCAGAGTTGCCCTGAGAACTCCCCTTGAGTCCAAAATCCGCAGGGGTGTCAGGAAGTACATCCTGAGACAGGCGGCCCTCAAACTCGGGCTCTCTGAGGAAGTTGCCATGAGGGAGAAAAAGGCATGCCAGTATGGTACGAATTCCCAGAAGCTGCTGGAGAAGATTGCAAAAAAACATGGCATGAGACTCTCATCCTATGCTCAAATGACCTTTGAAAGGCTGTTTAAACAGAACTAAACGTTTCAGAACGTTTTTTAACTTTGGGAGGGTTTCAGCTTCTTTTTAACCCCCAAATGCTAATGGAACAAAACGATTTCGTGAAAAAGCCTTAAATATGGATTTTTCGCTAATTGTTATAGGTGGGAACGATGGAATTTAAAAAAGCGTGGGTCTGGGTGCTCACTTTCATCCTCATCACAAGTTTCATGGTCACTGGTCAGGTGAAGGCAGAGACTGGAGACGTCAAGATTGTGGTTCTGGTCAGCGATAATGAAGCTGATTCCACTGTGGCTGCAAGCATCGCAGAACTGCTCAATTTTACCGTTGTTACAACGCAATGGGGGATATACAATCCAAACGTCACAGCTGAGATTATAGAGGACATGCCTGACAAGGTAATAATAATTGGAGGGCCAGTAGCTGTACCAGTGGAGTATGAGCAGGATTTGAACAATCTCGGAATACCCTATGAGAGGTGGTATGGTGCGGACAGGTATTCAACAAACGTGAGAGTGATTGAGAAGGCCAAGGAGGAGTTTCCCGGCATATTTAAGGATGTGGAGGTTTTCATCATCAACGGAAGGGATGTGGGAGCAATCCAGATGGTGAGAAAATATGAACTTAAAAAGAAGGTTATCCCTCTATTCGTGGATAACGGCCTTGAGAATCAGACTGAGATTATAGGGAGTCTGATAAAGCCCAAACAGGTTGTTCTGGTGAGAAGCCCTCTGTTGAGTGAGAGCCTCTTTGTGACTATTGAAGGGATAATTGAGAGGAGTGGTGTGCAGCTTTCTGAGGAATCCTTAGATGCCACCGAGAGATTGGCATGGAATTCCATAATCAGCACCGGAGGCCTTCTGGAGCTCGCCAGAACCACCCTTGATGACCTGAAGATTCCAGGGGCTAAAAACATGCTTGAACTTGCTTCAAGAGAGCTGGAAAAGGCCAGGAAAGAATATGCTAGAGGGAACTACGAAGCTGCATACAGATATTCGATCTATGCTAGGACTCATGCAGATGTGGTGATAGTCCTGGCAGGGAAGGAGAAGAACAAGATACTTCACGGCCTTCCAAAAGTGGCCCTTGAGCACGACATCCTGCGCCTTGAAATTCAGATACAGGCACTGGCGAATTCGGGAGTTGATGTTACGGAGATTCAGAGCCTGCTCAACCAGGCAAAGGCCGCCCTTCAGGCTGGAGACATAGATTCTGCATTTGAAATCACACAAGTCATCAAAGAGAAGCTGAGGACGCTGTTTGTTAATGGGAAGGGCAAGTCCCGCCATAAACCCTCACACCATAGGGGCAGGCCGTAGGCAAAGGCTTTTTATCCTCTCCTTTTCAATTCTTCCTGATAGCCATGAAGATTTTAATGATCGGCCACTATCCTCCCCACGGA
>WAPO01000076.1 GCA_015520705.1 Thermococcus sp.
CTCATGGCTGCCCTTACCGTCAGCGCCCCGGTTCCGCATCCCACGTCAAGAACCCTCTGACCGGGTTTTATACGGGATGTCAGTCTGTCATAGGCCTCATCGAGCTTTCCGAGCGTGAGGATTCGAATCCCCCTGTCGTATCTGCTCGGTGCGGATTCGAGGACTTTCATCAAAAGGTAGGCAGGCATTTGTGTCTCCTGCAGGAAGATTAGCCTTTCTGCTATTTTAAGCTTCCCGCTGACCATCCTGTCCGGGATTGACGGAAAAAAGAGTCTCAATTCATGGAAAACAACTGAAAATAAAGGTTCATTTTCTCTTTATGGCCCAGCGCACCAATGCAAGCGTTAAGAGAGCAAAGACGAGAAGAGACACCAGTAGTTCAAACCTAAACGGCTCTTGGTGGCATTCTGGGAGCCTGTTCTCGATGGCTGCTGTAAAGTTCAGCCTCCGAAGGGAGCTCCCATCGTAGTAAAGCAAGGTAACGTTCTGCCAGTCAAGGGGGACGAAGGGGTTTTTGGGTCGGGTGTAGATAAGGGCCCTTTTTTCCAGGAAGACGGCACGCAGGGTTGTGTTGCTCGGGAGATGAATGGTCATGCCGCGGGGAACCTTGATTGTATAGGACACTCTGCCGTTCGAGACGTAGAGCGTTGAGCCGTTGAGCTCAGCCGGGTACGAGGGGGAGGCTATGGAGACGTTACCGCAGGAGCACAGCTTCTTTCGAATTTCCTTCGGAATAGTGACGTTGTTGATTATGCACGGTTTCTTTGGGTTTATCGCCCGCCCATCGCTCAGGTACCAGAGGCCTTTGTAGTACTCGTAGAAGAGCTCGTAGGCTCCAGTCGTGTTGCCGAGGTAGTAGAGCCTTCCGTCCTTGAAGTAGAGGTAGTAGTCACCGACCATGTCCGGCGTCGGGAGCCCCTGTATCCCGGGACTCAAAACGTCCCAGGAGAGGGTTATTATCGCGTCGTCTTTTCCGACTTTAATAAAGGGAGCAAAACTGCAGTACTCAGTGGGGCCAAGGATCGGATGAGGGCCACAAACCGGAATAGGCACATTCTCAGCCAGTATAGTGGGTAAAAGCAAAAAGGAAACTAAAACAGCGAGGAAAAGACTTATTCGCTGTTTCATACGTATGGAACCCCCAAGTTGTTCCTGCAATACATATCAGCGTGCTTAACTACATCAAATGTAACTCCAAAATAGTACGCTCTATGGGGGTATCTGTGTCCAAGGACATCAAGTTGAACCCTTATATAATCGCCCGCCAACTCTGTGCAGTTATTTGGATCATAGCATGTCCTGCAATTTCCGCTCCTGCCGATAATGCACTCATCGGCTTCCATTTCTAAGTAAACGTTCTCAGCATGGTAATAAGACTTTAAAGCTTCTAAGGTTTTTAGGTACTCCTTGAAGTCCTGATACCCCGGGATGTTTGGTGCTCCTTTGGTGAGATAATAGTTTGGTTGAACAAAGACATAATCAAAGAACTCATATGCACCGGGACAGTTTGGACATTCATGAGTATTGAGGGGAAAGATATTTGTTCCTTCAAGATACATTGTAGAGGCACTTGGAATCCAGATAAATTCAAATCCCGCGCTGTGTATTTCTTCTGACATTGCTTCGATTAATTCGTGAGAAATCCCCATTCCCTTCTCTGTCTGATCCTGTTTGAACATCCAAGCATTCTCAAGGCTCCAATAAAAACCCCTTAAATTAGGATCCGAGGATCCGGTGAATACATTAATCCATCTTTCCCAGTAGGACCCCTCAAAACTTCCGGTTATGTTGCCACGAGGAGTTTTTGCAGGTGTAAAGAACGGTATTGTGACGTAGTATGGCATCTTCATGTGGTCACTCAAATATTCGGAAAGGTTATACGCGTCAGTCTCTGCATTTCCCGTGTATTGAATGTAAATTTGATTCCCCAGCGCTACAGCATAGTCAAAACCTAGTCCTTTAAACTCCCTTAGGCTCCCACTCATTCTCGATTCGTAGTCCGACCCATCCCATCTGATCCACCACAGTCCAAAGTTCGCCATGGAGTATCACCAACATTTTTTATTCATTACAGTATAAAAATCTTTTTGGATAAATGGATGATTAGACCTTAGTAATGTCAAGTCAAAAATAACAAGATAAAACAGTTTACTCGGTCTTAAAACAGAATAGAATAAAAATCACCTCAGAATCCTCATCGCGTTGAAGACCGCTATGAGGGCGACGCCGACATCTGCAAATACGGCTTCCCACATCGTCGCCTCGCCAAGGATTCCAAGGTTTATGAAGGCAAGCTTGACACCGAGGGCGAAGATAA
>WAPO01000077.1 GCA_015520705.1 Thermococcus sp.
CTCTGAGGTGAGGCGATGCTCCCTTTCATTTTTCTCGGCTTCTTCGTTGGGTTTTTGGTCGGCCTTACGGGCGTCGGCGGAGGGGCATTAATGACGCCTTCGCTTATCTTTCTGGGTGTTGAGCCGCTAACCGCCGTGGGAACCGACCTGCTGTATGCCACAGTAACAAGGGTTTTTGGGGTGTTCTTCCACAGCAGAAAGGGCGGAATCAGGTTTGATCTGGCTTTGAGGCTTTTTGCCGGAAGCCTGCCTGCCGTTGCCCTCGGATCAATCCTGCTTAGGGTTATCAACAAGAGCACGTTTAACAACTACCTGACCCTCCTGCTCGGCGTGATTCTCCTCACCAGCTCCCTTCTCAGTCTGATCAGAGGGGAGATACACATCCCGATAAAACCGAGGAGGGAGTATCTGTATGTCCTCGGCTTCATCGTTGGATTAACAGTTCAGTTCACCTCCGTGGGGGCTGGAGTTATAGTGAGCTTTTCGCTGATGAACCTGGCCAGGCTAACCCCCGGAGAAGTTGTCGGTATTACAATTTTCTATGGCTTGGCCCTCTCCCTCTTCAGCACGCTGAACTATATGCTTCTTGGGAGCATAGACTATCATCTTGCCCTCGCGCTGATTGCCGGCACACTGCCCGGCGTGTATCTCGGAACCCACATGAATAGAAAAGCGGATCGGGACAGGCTGAAAATGATTATCAATGCAGTAATTCTGGTCATCGGGCTCCTTATACTAATCCAGAGGATGATTTAGATGTGATGTTTGTAATTTCGGAGGAATTACATAAAATCAATGGGTGTCCGTTTAAGGGCTAATTTTCCAGATTCCTGTTTCACCCTGATAAGAAAAATGCTTAAATATTGAGCCATCCATTCCATATTCCGGTGGTAAAATGAAGGTTCTGATAATGGCCGGCGGCTATGCCACCCGCTTATGGCCCATAACCAAGGACAACCCCAAGGCCTTGCTGCCTGTGGGTGGCAAGGTAATCCTTGACTACATAATGGAAAAAACGAAAGAGCTTGATTATGATGTCTATATCTCAACGAACAGGTTTTTTGAGCAGCACTTCCGTCCCTACGCTGAGGAGCACGGGGTGGGGCTTATCGTGGAGGATACGCTACACGAGGAGGAGAAGCTCGGGACGATAGGAGCCATGAAGAAGGCCATTGAGGAGCTTGGCATAGACGACTATCTGATTATAGCGGGCGACAACCTCTTCTCCTTCAGCCTGAGCGAGTTCCTGAAGCACTACTCGGGCAAGCCGCTGATAGCCGTCTACGATGTTGGCGACTTTGAGCTGGCAAGGAGATACGGCGTGGTGGTTCTTGAGGAGAATAAAGTTATAGACTTCCGGGAGAAGCCCGCAGAGCCCAAATCAACGCTCATAAGCACGGGCGTCTATGCGTTCCCGAAGGGGATAATGGAGATGATTGACGAGTATCTGAAAAACGGCAACAAGGACTCTCCGGGCTACTTCATCCAGTGGCTGCTCTCCAGGGGCGTTGAGATTCATGCCTACAAGTTCGACGACTACTGGTACGACATCGGGAGCGCTGACAGCTATCTTGAGGCGCTCAGGACACTGTTAAGGGAAAGCCACATAGAGGAAATCCAGATCAGCCCCTACTCAAAGATAATCCCGCCCGTTGTTATAAAGAGAGGTGCAAAGATTCTCGGGAGGTCAATGATAGGGCCCTACGCATACATCGGCGAAAACTGTGTGATTGAGAGCTCGGACGTGAGCGACTCGATAATCTTCAGAAACACTGTAATCAGGAACTCGACGATATGGCGTTCGATTATTGATGAGAAGTGCGAGATAAGGAACTTGGAGCTCAAGAAGAGCCTCGTCGGGGGACATGCGAAGATACAGAGAGGGGATTAACCCGTGCTGGTGGATTCTTCACAGCATGAAACAACTCACGAGAAATGAGGGGCACCGAACAGGTTGGGCCTCAGTGAGTTTCGCTCTGAGGCAGAACCTACATCCTGCATAAACCCTGCGGCTTGCGGTAAAACCGTAAGGTTCATGTCCGAACATAAGTTCTGTATCGGAGTGAAGCTTTCGCTTCGGTCTCTCCCTATCCAGTGCCCCTCAAGATATAATATCCCTTTAAGTATATAAAGCTTTCTGTTTCCAAAATTTTGTTTAGAGCAAATAAAGTTTGAAATTTATTTGAAATAAACTTGCAGGAGGTTAAAGACCCGCACGGCTGGCCGGCACAACATTTTTATCCTCCGCGGAGGTTATCCTCTTTTAGCTGGATGCAGGGGATGGTTACGATGAAGAGAAAGTTTGAAAGGGCTGTCGAGCTTGCCGAGAAATTTCTGGAGCCGAGGTATGCACTTCCATTTATAATAATCACAGCTGCGGTTTTCAGGCTCATCCCCCTGAGGTATCATTATCTTTTCGGCTATGACCCCTATTTTCATCTTGCCTACATCGAGGAAAGCCTGAAAGTTGGGAAGTGGATTAGATTTCTGACAATTGCTGGAGGAGCAAATGGAGCTAAAATCTCACATCCCCTTGGCTTATATCTGACCCCATATTATGTCTATAAATTCCTCTCCCTATTCGGAGTTTCCCTCTACGACGCCTTTAGGGTTACACCCGTGATTTTCGGCGTCCTCACGATAATCTTCTTCTACCTCAGCATGCTCAACCTCTACGGTAAAAGGGAGGCGTTCTTCTCGGCATTTTTCCTCTCCGTGATGTTTGGCCACATCTTCAGGTCATCGGCAAACTATTACAGGGGAGACAACTACATGCTCTTCTGGTATTCCGTTGCACTGTTTGGAATCTCGCTGGCACTGACAAAAACCCGGAGGGTATGGAGATACAGGAGGTTTGCCTTTTATCTGATTCCGGCGTTTGCCAGCGGGTTTGCCGCAATCTTCTGGCAGGCATACTACCCAATTTTTGTCTTCCTGATCGGAAACGCTGTCCTTCTCGCATTTGGAGCATTTATTCTCGGAAAAGACAAATATCTGCCTGACTCCGCGGCCCTAACCATCTCGACGGCTCTTGGAGTTCTCCTGGCCAATTCCTTAGGGAGCCGTTTTGGATACGGGATGCTCGGCGGAAACCGCTGGCTGGCCAGAAAGACAGCGGAAAAGCTCGGTGTGAAGCTGGGAGCGGTGAAGGACGTCTACCTCCTGGTTCACCTGAAGTATCTGGTTCCTCTGGCCCTTGCCGGAGCTGCTGCACTGTTCCTACTCTCGAAGGTCGTGAAGGACAAAAAGCAGAGAGTTTTAATAGCTGCTGCGCTTTCAATTGCTGGAGTTTTATCCCTTTTAATGAGATTTAAAGCGCTCAGGGAGCTTTCTTCAGGGTTTGGAATCTTCAGAAATGCACCCATCCTTGAAACCCAGCATTCATCATTCGGCGACCTCTGGATGGCATACAGCATTGCGATATTCCTCTGTCTCCTCTTCGTTCTTCGGTTCACTCCTAAGAGAGTCAGACTCTCCGACTTCCTCATCCTAGGATTCATTGCTCCCGGATTTTACATGCTGTACACCTGGACGCGCTTCCTCTTCATAGGCTCCATGGCCGTTGCAGCCGCCGCAGGGCTCGGACTGGTTTCCCTCCATGATGCTGTATATCCAGTTCTGAACTCAAAATCCGGTAGAAGGAAAGTTCTGGTGTTTTCGCTGTCACTTCTAGTCGTGCTGCCTGCACTCACCGCCGCTTTCGGGTTCAAAGAGATATATGCAGAGAAACCTGTAATAAACGACCACTGGGTTCAGGCATTGACCCTGCTGGGCAACAACTCAAACGAGAACGACATTGTCCTCACATGGTGGGATCATGGCCACTGGGTAACCTACTATGCCAGAAGGTCACCTGTTGCTCAGGGAGGGCCAAGCCGGTGGGTTGCACTGTACTACCTCGGGAAAGCCAGCAAAAACCAGCTTATGGCCCGTGGTGTTGATTACGTCATAGTATCTTACGACACCGTCCTCAAGTTCGGGGCGGTTCTGGATACGGCCAACGTTTCAAAGGAAGGCTACGCCCTGATGGTTCTGCCTCTGGTTTCAAGATTCGGAACCCTTCTCTTTGAGAGGAATGGATACATGATAATCGCCCAGCCCGGGGAGAGATGGAAGGTTGTGGTGAATATAAACGGAAACTCCTTCTCCCCCAGGGAGGCATTTCTGGAGTATAAGGGCAGCCTGACGGCTCTTCCACTCCAGAGAGAAAAGATTGGAAATGCCTACGTTTATATGAATCTAAACTACGGCTACGCTGTCCTGATGAGCGAGAAGACCTTCAACACAACCCTTGCCCGGCTTATGTTCACCAACGAGTATCCATCATACTACAGGCTGGTCTACTCCGACGGCGGCTACATAAAGATATTCCGCTTTATACATCCAAATATTGCAGTTGAAAGAGAGAACGGAAGGGTTATACTGAAGTTTGAAAACGCTACAGGAACGGGCCTGGGAATTTTCGGCTACTTGGACAACGGGACACTCGTCTTCAAGAAGTGGTATCCTGTAAAGGGAAAGAGCGAGTTCATCCTTCCTGAAGACATGAACGGAAGCGTCGTCGTGAAATACACCTACGTCCGGAAGAGAACTGTCCTTGACAGGGGGATTTTCAGGATATATCCAAGCTCAACACGATAAGTTTTTATTTCCGGCCATAGTATAAACAACGGTGTTCACCATGAAAGCGCTCATACTCTCCGGGGGCCACGGCACGAGGCTCAGGCCCTTAACATATTCTCAACAGAAGCAGCTCATCCCCGTAGCCAATAAGCCCGTCCTCTTCTATGCCATTGAGGACGTCATCGAGGCGGGAATCCACGATATCGGCATCATAGTCGGCCCGAACAAGGATCAGGTAATCGAGGCTGTTGAAAAAGTTGACTGGGATGCTGATATCGAGTTTATCTATCAGGGAGAGCCAAAAGGGCTGGCCCATGCAATACTTGTGGCGAGGGACTACCTTGGTGATGATGACTTTGTGATGTATCTCGGTGATAACATCCTCAGGGAAGGTATAGTAAGGCATCTGGAACAGTTTAAGAAGGGGAACTTCGATGCGAGCATTCTGCTCTGTGAAGTGCCCAATCCGCAGCAGTTCGGTGTTGCAGAGCTGAGCGAAGATGGGAGAACAATCAAGCGTTTAGTTGAGAAGCCCAAAGTGCCCCCGAGCAATCTGGCTCTGGTGGGGATTTACTTCTTCAAGCCGGTAGTCCATGAGGCGGTTAAGAACATAAAACCCTCCTGGAGGAACGAGCTTGAGATTACCGACGCTATACAGTGGCTCATCGACCATGGCTACAAAGTGGGATGGACGAAGGTCGAGCACTGGTGGAAGGACACCGGAAAACCAGAGGACATACTCGATGCGAACAGATTAATTCTGGATGACATTGAACGGGACATCAAAGTGAAAACCAATGCGAGGATCCACGGAAGGGTTGTAATTGGCGAGGGGACAGAAATCGATGAAAACACCGTCATCAAGGGGCCTGCCATAATCGGCAGGAACTGCGTGATAAGGAACGCATACATCGGCCCCTACACAAGCATCGGGGACAGCTGTGTGATTGAAAACACGGAAGTGGAGGATTCCGTAATCCTTGAAGGATGTGAAATCAGAAACGCCGGGAGAATTCTTGAGAGCCTGATAGGGAAAGGAGTTAAGATATTAAACTCCGACAACCACCCCATCGGGAGAAAGCTGGTTGTTGGGGACAATTCACAGTTAATCCTTTGAGGTGATAGGATGAGGCTTCTGGTTACGGGAGGAGCGGGGTTCATTGGGAGCAACTTCATCCGCTACATCCTTGAGAAACATAAAGACTGGAAGGTAATAAATTTAGATAAGCTTGGCTATGGTTCAAACTTGGCAAATTTGAAGGATATTGAAAGTGATGAGAGATACACTTTTGTTAAGGGAGATATAAACGATTTTGAGCTCGTTAAAGGGCTGATAAAAAAGGTCGATGCTGTGGTGAACTTTGCAGCCGAGAGTCATGTTGATAGGAGTATTTCAAACCCTTACGCATTCATAGAGAGCAACGTCCTCGGTGTTTACACCCTTCTGGAGGCAATTAGAAAGGAAAATCCGGAAGTGCGCTTGATTCACGTGAGCACAGATGAGGTATACGGCGATATTGAAGAGGGTTCCTTTACGGAAGATGACAGGCTACTGCCATCCTCACCCTACTCGGCAAGTAAGGCCGCTGGAGATATGCTGGTTTTAGGCTATGCAAGAACTTACAACCTCAACGCCTCTATAACGAGGTGCACCAACAACTACGGCCCCTATCAGTTCCCAGAAAAGCTCATCCCAAAGACGATAATAAGGGCAAGCATGGGTTTGAAGATACCGATCTACGGCACGGGGGAGAACGTCAGGGACTGGCTCTATGTTCTTGACCACTGTGAAGCTGTGGAACTCGTTCTGGAGAAGGGCAAGTCAAGGGAAGTCTATAACATCTCCGCTAATCAGGAGAAGACAAACCTTGAGGTTGTGAAAACCATCTTAAAGCTCATGAGTAAAGATAAGGATTTAATAGAGTTCGTCGAGGATAGGCCGGGCCATGACCTGAGGTACAGTCTTGACTCGACTAAAATCAGGGAACAGCTCGGCTGGAGGCCAAGGCACAGCTTCAAGGAAGGAATTAAAAAGACGGTCGAGTGGTATCTGAGCAATAAGTGGTGGTGGAGGCCGTTGGTTGATGAAAAAGTCCTCCATCCGACGCCGTGGAAGCTGAGGTGGTAGCAATGCCGTTCGAGTTTAAAAGGCTGAAAATCCAGGATGTGATATTAATTAAGCCCAGGGTATTTGAAGACGAGCGAGGCTTCTTCATGGAGACATACAAAAAGCCCGACTTTGAAAAAGCAGGGATAAAGGAGGAGTTTGTTCAAGATAATCACTCAAAGTCGAAGTATGGTGTTCTTAGGGGATTGCATTTTCAGAGAGAGCCTTATGCTCAGGCAAAGATTGTTCGCTGTATAAGGGGAGTTATCTACGATGTTGCCGTTGACCTTAGGAGAGATTCACCGACCTTCGGGAAATGGGTTGGTGTTATTCTATCTGAGCACAACAGATATCAGCTCTACATACCGAGGGGCTTTGCTCACGGCTTTGTTGTGCTGAGTGATGTTGCCGAAGTGGTGTATAAGGTCGACAATATCTATGCTCCTGACTATGAGACCGGGATAATATGGGACGATTCAGACATAGGAATAGGCTGGCCCGTTGATGACCCGATAGTTTCAGAAAAAGACAGGAAGTTGCCGACATTGAGAGAAGCCCTTGAAAAAGGGTGGGTGTTCTGAGGTGGTAAAATGAGGGTTGCAGTAATCGGAGCAAACGGCCAGTTGGGGACGGATTTGGTTGAGGTCTTTGGAAAGGAAGCAATTCCCCTGACTCATAAAGACCTAGATGTCACCGATTTTGAGAGCCTGAAGATTTTAAAGGAGCTTAAGCCCGATGTTATAATTAACACCGCCGCATACGTTAGGGTGGATGATGCCGAGATTTATCCGGAGAAAGCCTTTGCTGTGAACACCATCGGGGCCCTCAACGTTGCGAGGATTGCCGAGGAAATCGGCGCAATCAACGTCTACATAAGCACCGACTATGTTTTCGATGGCGAGAAGGGTGAGCCCTACACCGAAGATGACGTTCCGAACCCGATAAACGTCTATGGAGCGAGCAAGTACGCCGGGGAGATATTCACTAGGAACTATTCATCCAGACATTACATAGTGCGCGTCGCTAGCCTCTACGGGAAGGCCGGTGCGAGCGGGAAGGGAGGGAACTTCGTTGAATGGGTTATTGAGAAGGCAAAGCGCGGAGAAGGGCTTAAAATCGTGAATGACCAATTTATGAGCCCAACCCATACCAAGGATGTTGCAGGAACTCTGAAGGAGTTCTTAGGGCTGAAGCCGGAGTTTGGGATTTATCACATGGTGAATGAAGGCTTCTGCTCTTGGTATGAATTTACGAGGGCGATATTCGAGATTCTGGGCTGGGACATGGAGATAAAGCCTATAAAGTCGAGCGAGCTCAACAGGCTGGCGAGGAGACCAAGATTTTCTGCGCTGGAGAACAGGAAGCTACGGAAGCTTGGTCTTTCAATGCCGGGATGGAGAGAAGGGTTGAGGGAGTATTTAAAGGAAAAAGGGTATCTCTAGCTGAACACTAAGGGACAAAACCCCCCGAAGGGGATAACTGTATTTCAGATGAAACCCCCATGAACAAGGTAAGCTTTACAGAAGAATCACATGGAGAAGAACCTGCCGTTTGGTGGGGATGTAAAAACTCTGAATCTGAGGCGATAACCCCGAGCCGTTCAGCGGTAGGAGTAACGGGCTTAAGGCTGAACCGCGAGAGGAGATGAGAGCCCGTAAACCTCCCCGTAGCTCAAGGGGATGAGGTCAGTTTGAAGGAAAATTTTAGAAAATTAGGGATACGTCAAAATATGGCGGATTGTTCCCTCATCCAACACTATTAACTCATCTGGCACCTTCTTCACTTTTCTAGCTATCAGAAGATAATGCTTCTCTCCCCTCCAGTTGCTCAGCTCGACTTTTCTCTTCAGCTCTTCGAGAAGTTTTTCACCGTTTACGGGTTTGTTCCTCCACTTGCATTCGCCAAATAGGGCCTTTTTTCTGCTCCGACTGAGTGCCACTATGTCTATTTCATAGACTTTTCGCTGTCCATTTTCTCTATAGTAGCCCCAGTGCCGTCCTATCTCGGTGAATTTGAAGGGTAGCTCTTCCCCAGCATTTAGAATCCAAAGCAGTTCTCTGCATATGAAATCAAACCTCTTTCCAGTATAGTCAGGCAGCATGGAGATTACCTCTTTCCCAAGATCTTCACGCATTGCCTCGTACTCACTCAGCCTCGGATGGATGAAGCGGAACCAGAAGTTGAGCAGTGGATGCCTTATGTAGAGCACTCTTTCCTTTCCGAGAATGGCCTTATCATAGGAGAGCAGCTTGAAGTAGTCAGCCAATTCCTTTATCTGTCTTGTCAGCGACGTTTCTTCCCGGTTCATGTATCCCGCTATTTTGCTAATTGAGGTGGCTCCATTGGCCACGGCCTCAAGTATATCGTAATAAACCCCAGAACGCCTTCCGAACTCAAGGGAGAGTACCCTTGGTACTTCCTCTTCTAATGGCGCTGATGGAGAGAAGAAAAGGGCCTTAATAATTTCCTCCGCGTTTTTTCCTTCGAGTCCTTCATCTTCAACAGCCACGTAGTACTTGGGAAAGCCACCAAAAACTGCATAAAGCGTCATAAAGTCGTCTATGTCATCTATTCCAAGTTCCTTTGACATTTTATAGCTGGCTTTAATTCCAAGCTCCTTCACATGGAGTTCCCGGTTTATCCTCCCGTAGAGCGGTTCTTTCGAATCTCTGAAAAGCTTTTCAATCATCCCCACTGTTGAACCGGTGAAGATCAGCATGAGATTTTTCCTGTTCTCATAGAGATCTATAAACGTTTGAATGGTTGAAAAGATTGATGGTTCAACCCTCTGGAAGTCCTGGAATTCATCGAAAACCACAACACCGTTAAATCTTTCGAAAAGTACTTCAAAAAACTCATCCCAGCTTGATATACGCTCATACTTTGTTATAACTCCTTTTTTCCTTAGAATTTCTTCGTATTCTCTCAAAAGGGATCCAGAAGTCTTGCCCCTATTGACGAAAAAATAGAGATCTTCCTCACCTAAAAACTCAAGGAGGAGTCTCGTTTTGCCAACCCGTCTTAATCCATAAACCGCGATGGTGTAAAGCTTCTTTCTTGCGCGTTCTCTTGCTTCTTCAAGTATTTTCATCTCGGTCTCTCTGTCAATGAAGCGCATTATATTCACCTGCTGAATTATTCACTTAGTGAATATAAAAATCTATCGGTTATGAGAAAACTTTTTGGGAGTCTTATACCAAAGATTATCTGAGAAAGAGGCGGATTAAAGCCATACTCTATGTAAAGGAGAAGGAAGATTAGCAATAAGGAGTATCAGAATCTTTTTGGAGTGTCTGAGGATACTGCCACCAGGGATTTAGAAGAACTGGTTAAGAGAGGAATACTTGAAAAAATCGGGGTAACTGGAAGGGGTGCTTATTACAAATTAAAGGCCTCAAAGCCATCATAATGCCATCACAAAGCCATCATACTTAAAAAATGAGACGAACAGATATCCATTGGAGTTTAAGGGAGGCTATTTGCCGAAAAATTTATTAAGTCAGTGACCAAAATAGTCACTATATGATGAAAAATTACTACCTTTCAAGAACTGAACAGGAATTAATCAGCATCCTTAAGAGTGTAGACATGGTGACAATTGAGGAGATAAAGGAACTGTTTCCGGGGTTAAGTGAGAATATGATTAAAAAAGTGCTCTCGGGCCTTGTCAGAAAAGGCTACCTGTACAGGCTCAAAAGAGGACTCTATCTTGTAAACGAGGAGCCGGGAAAACCTCTAATAAAAAATCCTTACAAAATGGCACTGGCATTGTTCCCGGGTTATATTGCATTCTCCTCGGCTTTGAGGCTCTATGACCTTATTGAGTATGAACCGTTCACGATATTCGTGGCAACACCAAAAAAGTCGGGTGAAAAAGAAATTGGAGAGTACACCATAAAAGCCGTTGCTCTGGGTGAGAAGGCAGTGGGGATGATCCTCAAGAACGGGGTCTATACATCCACATTAGCTAAGACTTTCTTTGACTGCTTTTACAAACCTAGCTACTGTGGGGGATATTCCAAGGTAACAAAAGCACTTTATGAAGCTGAGGGGATAAACTGGGATGAGTTCTTGGGTTATTTTAAGCGCTTTGCCAGTGATTCCCTCTGCCAGAGGACGGGCTACATCTTGGAGCTCGTGAAAAATGTCGGTATTGAAGTCCCGGAGGACGTCATTGAGTACTTGAGGAGCAGGGTTAAAACGTGGACAAAGCTTGTTCCAACACTTCCCTCAAGGGGAAGAGGTGTTAGAGAGTGGAAGCTAATTGACAACCTCGGGAAGGAAAAGATTTTGGGGTGGGCCTATGGATGAGAGGATTCTAAAATACACAGCTGCTAGGACTGGATTGGGTCTAAACTACCTCGATAAGGAGGAGAAGATCTCATTGCTCTTAAGTCAGCTGTGGGAAATTCTCGGCGAGAAGGCAATTCTAAAAGGAGGAACTGCACTCAACAGGGTGTATTTAGCTAAGATTGGAGCGGCGAGATTTTCGGAGGATATAGATATCGACTACTTCAACGGCAACGTCGAGACCTCAGCCAAGGAGATAATCGACGGAATGAAGAAAATTAAAGACTTCAATGTGAAGGGACCAAGGATTCTCCACAGGACGTTCCGCTTTGACTGTTATTATATCAACACACTCGGCAGCAGGGATAGGGTGAAGGTGGAGTTTTACCTCAGCAGGCCGCCATACGTTGAAGCAGAGGTCGAGCTGGTGAAGTCTCCGTTCATCGACAGCTATCCCACGATGTTCAAGGTTTATTCTTTAGAGGATCTTCTCGCAAAGAAAATCGTTGCTTTATACAACCGCATGGAAGGCAAGGACATCTACGATGTTCTTCATGCCCTTAACATGAAGTTTGAGATGGAGAAATTCCTGAAAGCCCTGGATCTTAACACAAAGTTTTACCGCATTGAGGGGGATTTCTGGGGCGAGTTAATCAGCAGGTTAGATCAAGTGAAGAAAAATGCCCGTCAGATAGGCAACTCAACCAACCACTTTATTCCCAAGACGCTGCGTCCAAACTGGGAGGAGCTCATTGAAAGCCTAAACTTCAGGATAGAAGAACTTTTTAAATGATAGCTTTTAAAGCAAAAGAGGGAAGTGAGTCTTATGAGCGAGGCAAGCCGGGCACCGCAGAAGATTGCCAGAGGAACGGGGATTGTTTTTGCCGGATCCGTTTTGGCGTATCCTGTGTATCCTAAAGTTTATAAA
>WAPO01000078.1 GCA_015520705.1 Thermococcus sp.
CACAAAAAGTCCAGATTTAATATTAAACCCGCTTTGTAGTCAAGTCTAGAGTGCACGCTTGATTCTCTGTCATTTAACAAAAGGCTAATTTTTTAATTTGGGATTCTTGTTAATTAACAAGCCAAAAGGCAGTTTTTATAGCTCCAGTTCCTCCACAAGCTCGCGCCACCTCTCCTTTCCTTCATTCAAAATCGGCCGGCCGTGGCTCGGGAGGACGTGCCTGAACTCGAGCTCCAGAATCTTCCTTATAGCCTCCCTGTTCTTCATGGGGTCGAGGGAGTATCTGTGGGGAATCTCATAGAGCCTCCCGTTCTCCTCATGGACGAGGTCTCCCGTGAAAATCGCTCCAAGCTCCTCCGAATACAGAACTATGCTCCCGGGCGAGTGTCCGGGCGAATGAACAACCTTCAGCCCCGCTATCTCATCCCCGTCCTCAAGAGGAATCTCGACCTCCACAGGCTCGCTGCTCAGCTTAACGGGCTTTTCTCCCTGTATATAGGGAGCCTCCTCCCTGTGTGCGGCCACTTTAGCCCCTGTGATCTCCTTCAAAACCCTGAGGGAGCCAATGTGGTCATGGTGGGCGTGAGTCGCTATTATCAGATCTACATCCTCCGGAGCAAAGCCGAGCTCTTTGAGATAATTCAAAACCTTCACGTGCTCCCCGGGAAGGCCCGCATCTATGATGGCCACCTTACCCCCGTGCAGCACCAGATAGACGTTTGCCATAGTGCCGTCAACGAGGTGCACATTTTCAAAAACCTTCATGGAATCACCCCCTTTTGGATTGGGGCTCAGAGCTTAAAGATGTTGCTAATGGGGGTTCTCCTTTTAAGATACAGGCAAACCTCTAAAAACCCTTGGCAATTATATCCACCTGGTGAAGGCAATGACATGGAAGGAGAAGCTTGGGTTGGTTCACATCTACACCGGCAACGGGAAGGGGAAAACAACTGCCGCCTTTGGCCTCGCTGTCAGGATGCTCGGCGCCGGCGGTAAGGTAATAATCCTTCAGTTTATGAAGGCTTCAGATGTTTACAGCGAGCAGAAGAAGATAGCGGAGTGTGGAGCGGTCATCGAGTCCTTTGGCCTGCCGAAGTTCGTCCACGGGAAGCCAGAGCCAGAGGACATAGAGGCCGCCAAGAAGGCCTTAGAACGCGCCAGGGAAGTTGTTTCAAGCGGTGAGTGGGATTTAGTTGTCCTCGATGAGATATGCGTCGCCCTCGGCTTCGGCATGCTCGACATCGGGGATGTGAAGGATTTAATCAAAAACAAAGCCCCGCACACGGAGCTCGTCCTCACAGGCCGCTACTGTCCTGAGGAACTCTTCGAGCTCGCTGATTACGTGATGGAGATGAGGGAGATAAAGCATCCATACAGGAAAGGAATTCTGGCCAGAAGGGGGGTTGAATTCTGACCGAAAAGCTTTTTAGTTGGGAGGGTTTAAGATAACACGGGAGGTTTTTAGTAACAATTCTTTAGTAAAAGGGGGTGATAAAATGTTCAGCACGGAGGAGAGGATTGCCCAGATTGTTCAGGTTCTTAAGGAGCAGGTTGTTCAGGACACCGTTGTTCCGAGGAATATAAGGCGCGCTGCCGAGCAGGCCATCGAGACTCTTCTCGATAAGAGTAAAGAGCCCGCCGTCAGGGCAGCTGATGCAATTGTACTCCTTGAGGAAATCAGCGAGGATCCTAACATGCCTATGCACACCAGAACAATAATTTGGGAAGTTCTCGGAGCTTTGGAGCAGGTTCAGTGAGCTTTCCTTTTTACCTCCTGCTCAGATACCAGAGTTTTGCGCTTTCCTCAACAAGTTCTGCCTTGTAGAACGCTTCTCTGAGGCTTCTTCCGGCCGTAACTATGCCGTGCCTCTCCATTATAACTCCATCGAAGTCCCTCATGTATTCTGCAACAGTCTCAGCCAGCTCCTGCGTTCCAGCAGGCTTGAATGGAGCTATTGGGATTTTCCTGAGGTAGATTTCGGCCTCGGGAGTTACTATGGGGAGCCCACCTTTGAGGAGCATGGACGCTGCTATTGCGTATGGCGGGTGTAGGTGTGCCACCGCCCTGATGTCTTCTCTCTCCCTGTAGATGGCGAGATGAAGCCGGTATTCAGAGGATGGCCTTATGCCCGAGAGCTGCCTCCCTTTCATGTCCATTACCGCCACCTGTTCCCTGACGAGGTCGTCCATAACTGCCCCTGTGGCCTTTATGAATATCCTGTCCCCGAACCTTATGCTCAGATTTCCTCCGAACGCAGCCGTCAGCCCGCGCTCGTGGGCCAGACGGGAGTACTTTACGAGCTGGGTTTTGATGAGTCTGCTCATGCTTTCACCACCTTAATCCCGTATCCGCAGTCCACGCAGTATGCCTCCTCTCCCTTCCATGCAAGTTTTCCGCCGCAGATCGGGCATGTCTCACGGGCCTTCCATCTGCTGTAGGTTTCCCCATCTATGATCAGGAAGATTCCGTTTTTGTGCTCTTCAAAGTGCCCCAGAACGGGAGCGCTCTTGAGTTCAAAGGTTTTATCATCTATTATGACAGGTTCGAGCCCGATGTTCCCTTCAA
>WAPO01000079.1 GCA_015520705.1 Thermococcus sp.
ACCATCTTCACAGCGGTTATCGTGATAATTGGGGTTCTGTCATACCTTGGGGTCGTTAAACATACAGGTTCTGAAACCGAAACAGGCCTATCCGCTGTGATGAAGCTTGATAAAACCACCTACCATGTCGGTGAAAAGGCAACGCTCACAATAATCAACACGGGAGAAAGGGCAATACTTACTGGTGACCCTTACGTGCTCTACCGCTGGGAAAACGATCGATGGGTAAAGATTAACCTCGGATTCACCTTCACCATGATAGGCTGGATGGTGCCTCCGGGGAGTAATTGGACTCAGATAATACCGCTCGCCATACTGGTCTCGGATGGGGCATTCGGAAAGCTTGAGCCGCTCCCTCCGGGAAGATACAGAGTAGTCAAAAGCGTTTTTCCCTACCAAAGCGGATCCCTGAGGCGGAGAGAGCTAACGCTTTCTGCTGAATTCGAAGTGGTTGGATAGAAACCCCGCTGGCAAAACTTTTTATTACCTTACAACATACCTTTCCCTCGGCTAAAGAGGTGAGAAAAATGGTCAAGTTCTGTCCAAAATGTGGAAGTATCATGCTGCCTGATCGGAAAAAAGGCGTCTTCGTCTGCAGAAACTGCGGCTATGAAGAGCCCATAAATCCGGAGGATGCCAGGGGCTACAAAATGACCCAGAAGGTGGAGCACAAGAGAGAAGATATCCCTGTAATCGAACAGGAGCTTGAGACACTTCCCAAGGTTAAAATAACCTGTCCCAAGTGCGGCAACGATGAAGCCTACTGGTGGGAGCTTCAGACAAGGGCGGGGGATGAGCCGAGCACAATCTTCTATAAGTGCACGAAGTGCGGACATGTGTGGAGAAGCTATGAGTAGGGTGTCTTTCATGAGCAGGGAAGAGAGGGAAGTGCTCAGACGCCTTGCGGAGAAGGCACTCAAGGAACTTGATGAAGCCTACCGGAGAATCCCCGAAGTGAATAATGGAAAAGCTTATTTATTCCGTGGAAAAGAAAGAGTTAGGTTGATGCTCGACATATTGAGGAGGGAGGAAGATGACATTTGAGATAGTTTTTGATGGTGCCAAAGATTTCGCCGATTTGATTGCCACAGCAAGCAACCTGATTGATGAGGCCGCTTTCAAGATTACGGAGGAAGGCATTTCCATGCGCGCGATGGATCCGAGCAGGGTTGTTCTTATAGACCTGAATCTGCCCGAGACAATCTTCAGCAAGTATGACGTTGAAGGAGAGGAAACCGTTGGAATCAACATGGATCACTTCAAAAAGATACTCAAGAGAGGCAAGAGCAAGGACACCCTTATCCTGAAGAAGGGAGAGGAAAACTTCCTTGAGGTCATCTTTGAGGGGACGGCAAAAAGAACCTTCAGGCTGCCCCTTATAGAGGTTGAAGAGCTTGAGCTTGAGCTTCCGGAGCTGCCCTTCACCGCTAAGGCAGTGGTTCTCGGTGATGTTCTGAAGGAGGCCGTTAAGGACGGGTCTCTCGTGAGCGACAGTCTCAAATTCATCGCAAGGGAAAACGAGTTCGTGATAAAGGCAGAGGGGGAAACTCAGGAGGTCGAGATAAAGCTAACCCTTGAGGATGAAGGCCTTCTCGACCTTGAGGTTCAGGAGGAGACAAGGAGCGCCTATGGAATCAGCTATCTTGCTGACATGGTAAAGGGCATCGGAAAGGCCGATGAGGTTATAATCCAGTTCGGCACGGAAATGCCCCTCCAGATGGACTACCCCATAAGGGACGAAGGAAAGCTAACCTTCCTGCTCGCTCCCCGTGTGGAGGACTGATTTCCTTTCATTTTCTTTCGCGGAAAAGGTGAGATTATGGACATAATCAAGCTCAGGGAACTCCTGGAGGCCGAGCTTTCATCTCCCGACCTCGTATCGCTGGATGATGAATTTTACCGGGAGTTTGACAGCCTTGTTAAGGCCCTTGAGCTCGGGGCAGAGTCTTCGGACGATGTTGAAGGGAGACTCTACAACGCCCAGCTCCACATAGCCAGAAAGATAATACGGGAAATCATCAGGGTGAGGCTCCACAAAATAGTCGACCTCGCCATTGAAGGGAAACCCTACGAGCTAACGAATGAGGAAAAGGGAGTCTTTCGGGTCTTAAGTGCCTTTGTAAACCGCGAGGGCATGCCACGTGAAGCCGCTCCCAGCGAAGCCGTGGAAGAGCAGGAGGAGCTGCCCGAAGAGCCGGTTGGCAAGCCCTCAGTCAGGGAAGCCTATCTAATCAGAATAGACCTGCCAAAGATTCTGGACGAAAACATGAATGAACACGGGCCGTTCAAGGCCGGAGATCTCGTTACACTGCCCCGGTCAATAGGAAAGATACTCATGGAACGGGACGCTGCAGATAGAATCACAATAATCCCGTGATGAAAATGCCCTTCTCGGTCTGCATGCGGGACTGCTACGACACATGCTCGATTATAAGCGATCTCAGGGACGGAAGGATAACCGTTAGAGGAAACCCCAATCATCCTGTAACGGCCGGATTTCTCTGCCCCAAAGGGGCCCTTCTTCCGAAGTGGTTTCATGCGAAAGACCGCCTGAAAAAGCCACTTATAAGAACCGGCGACCGCGGAAGCGGGAAGTTCATGGAAGTTAGCTGGAATGAGGCCATCAAGCTTGTCGC
>WAPO01000080.1 GCA_015520705.1 Thermococcus sp.
GCAAGGCCCGCTATCCTGAGTTAGGGGAGATACGGAAGATAGTCGAGGAAGAGTTCAAGGCCAAGTGGATAGGCTTCAACGCTGAGGAGCTTGCAATAAAGGCTGGGCACGTCGTTACAACCAACACCGTCCTCATCGGCGCGCTGACCCAGATACCGGAGTTCCCGCTCGATGCGGAGCACGTCAGGGAGGTCATAAGGCTCAGCGTTCCGCCGAAGGCCGTTGATATGAACATGAAGGCCTTCGACCTTGGAATAAAGGCCGCTAAGAATATTCTGGGGCTTTGATTGCCCCTTCGTAATGTTTTTAACTTTTTAGTGCCAATTACGTAAGGTGCTAAAATGCCTTGGGAGCCTGTTCAAAAGGTTCTGGAGGATAAGAATGTTGAGATATATTCAGAGGGTGAATACCCTCAATCCTTCTACAATGGGGAGATGCTGGTTCTTTTTGAATGGGCTGATTATTATGTCAAATCTCCTTACAAAATTGAAGTACCCGGTCTAGAAATTGAGAAACTCGCTGATGGTTATCGTTTTAGGTTCTCAAATTATGTTGGCTTATCGGAGATGAGAATTGGAGAGGAGCGTGTTATTCCCCTTCTCATTCTCTCAAAGAAGATCGGTAGAATTGCAGGAATCCTTGGTTCAGAAAAATACATACCTGCAGACAAAATAGAAGGGCTTGTAACGGCCTTTGAGTCTCTAACACTGATTCTCACGAATGGACTTCTAAAAATATCCTCAGGGATTCCCTTTTCCTTAGAGTCTCCGACAGCTTTTGTTGTTAAGGAGAGCGATGAGCCGATTAACGAACTCTTTGCATATCACTACCTCCGCTCGAACGGGGAGCGAATCATCGAGGCCTTTGAAACTGTGTTGAATCGAATGAAGAAAAAGCTGGTATTGGAAGAAGAATGGCTTCGGCCGGATGAGATTGACGAAGTAACACCGGAAACCCTCCTGTCTATTGTCCAGCACCCCGAGTACCTCGCTCCCGCCGGTGAAGGAGTCCTGATAGCAGAGCATCTCCATGGCTACGCTCCAACAGAGGTTCTCGCTTTCAGGAAGTATGAGAGCGTTGACACATCGGAAAATCGCTTCGCCAAGTATTTCCTCAACCTGCTGATTGAATGGAGCGAGCGCGTCATTGAAGCCTTTAGAGGGAATCTCACAGGGGAGCTTGGCCTTATTGAAGAACTCCTCAAGGAGCTTGAGTTCATAGAAAGCGATGGACTCTGGGAAGATGTTGGGGAGATGACGCTTTTTCCGTACACTTCTCAGACGCTTTTGAAGGGCGACGGCTACCGCGATCTGCTTGAGCTTTACAGGGAGTTTACTTCCTATGCTCCGTTCTTCGAGGAGCTGCAGAGGGCTATAGACAACAAGGACATCGCCAAGCTCTACGAGTACTGGGCCTTCTTCAGGCTTGTTGACGAGCTTGGAAGTATTCTCGGGAGAAAGAGGCTCAAGATTCACGTGTTCCCCTCTGGAGAGTTATCTGAAAGCGGGGACGTTTACGCGGAATTCGATAACGGCTGGAGGCTCTACTACAACAAACGCCTAACTCCAAAGAGGTGGAGCTACTCGGTGACGTTAAGGCCGGACTTTTCGCTCTTTAGGGGCGACCCCTCAAAAAAGAGCACGAAACTCATTGGAGTCTTTGACGCCAAGTTCAAAGTCGAGGTGGTTGACGAACGGAAAGAAATAGAGGATTTCGATGAAGAGGCCGAGATGGCAGAGAAAACCGGGAAGTATGAAACTTGGGCCAAGCTTGAGGATATCTACAAGATGCATACATACCGGGACGCACTTGGGTGCAGGTTCGCGGTCGTGGTTTATCCGGGAAAGAAGAGCATGTTTTTTGATGTGAACGGGAACAAAGTCGACGATTTCACAATTGCTCATATTTTGGCCGGGAATCTGGATGGTGTTGGTTATTTGAGGCTGATTCCGGAGGTGGGAGGATGAACGAACGTGCAGTTTGGATAGTCAAGGTTAGGGGAAGAGAAATGGAAGAGAATTTTGAGAAAATCGTAAAAGAAGGAATCACACCTAATGCATCCCTGAAGATAGAACTTGGGAAGAAAATACCTGAAATTGACAAATTTATAGCAAATGGGAGAATCAGATTTTGGAGATTTGTCAAGGGCAGGAAAGATTGGATATTCCCAAAACACGGAGATTATATCCTTTTTAATGTTGAAAAAGCGGGGGAAGTATATATTGCCCTAGCCTCAGATACTATAGAGGACTCATATAATGAGAAAATTAGAAATTATGATCTGTTGAAAAGCCCAAATCCTACAATTTATAATCCTCGATACAAGACGTATACAAAATTTCCTAAAGCTTTCCTAATTAAGATCATAAAAAGAAGCAGGGATTTAGATCTTCTGAAAAAAATAACAGAAAAATGTCCTTGTAGTGAATTCAGTTCCTCATTGATATATTGTGGAGAGTGCCCGGAGAGTATCTCCGATTTGTTTATTGGGAAAACCATAAGTGAGGATTTCATAAGACATACTAACAATGAAAAGTCAATGCTGAAAAAGTACTTGGTCTCAAAGGGCTACCTCTATCCCCATCACCTTGTTTCCCAGTTCTACACCGCCCTCAAAACCAAGGGCTTTGTAATCCTCTCGGGCCTCACTGGGACAGGGAAGACAAAGATAGCTCAAGAGCTGGCTGAACTGCTTGAAATGCCCCAGTTAATGTCGGCTTCAGGCTCAAATACAAAGGCTAGGAAAGAAATTGAATCACTAAAAAGAACAATCAATAAACATGGGTTTGCAGTCTATGGTTGGAAACCGCCCGGAAAAGCAAAGGATGCTACTTCCCCATTCATCTTCTGGATTTACGACAGTGATCCAAGGGACGAGTTTTATCAGAAGGTTCCCTATGGTCTTGTAGTTAGTGATTTCATCGTAGGTAGGGAAAATCTTCCAGAAGACTGGAAAGATGCTATTGCATGGGTTGAAGAAGCTTGGAATGGGGGTATCAAAGAGCATATTAACGAACACGAGATTTTCTTTAAGGTTCTGAAGGTTATTGACTGTGGGAGGGAGATATCAAAGTTCAAAGAAGTAACAAAGAAGGTAAGCCTCACCATTCAAGATGCTTCAAGAATGAAGAATGGTTATCTTCTAGTTGAAGCGCCTGAAGAGTGCATATCTGAAGTTATGAATCATATCTTCCTTTCTGTCCGCACAGACTGGCGTGATTCAAAACCATTGCTCGGCTACTACAACCCATTGAACCAGGAATACCAAAAAACGGAACTCCTTGACTTCATCCTTAGAGCAAAGAAAGACTACGAACGCAACGGGAAGAACGCGATGCCCTACTTCATCCTCCTTGATGAGATGAACCTCGCCCACGTTGAGTATTACTTCGCCGACTTCCTGAGCGTCCTTGAGAGTGGTCGGGATGAGGGAGGGTTTACTAGAGAACCCCTAAGGCTTCACGATGTAGACAAAGTTGAGAAAGAAGACAAGATTCCCAAAGAAATCTACCTCCCACCTAACTTGTACATTATCGGGACTGTAAACATGGATGAGACCACCTATACCTTCAGCCCCAAAGTCCTCGATAGAGCATTCACGATCGAGTTCCACGATGTTGACCTTGATGTATATCCTCCAGAAAATATAAGCGACGGATTATCCTCTGGGCTCGTAGGGTCTCTGAAAGAGGCAATACTAGAAGACCTCCGTGGCAGGGATGGCCAGTTCCTCGCCCGCTCGAAAGAGAAAATAAACGAGGCCGTCAAAAAGCTGAAAGATACCGAGTACTGGCAAATACTCATTGAATTAAACAAAGCCCTCAGGCCATACGACCTCCACTTTGGCTACCGCGTGGTTGACGAAATTGCCCTATTTTTCCAGAACGCCAAAGAGAGCTGGGAAAGGGGAATCGTCGAGTTCGGAAGCGAAGACGAGATATTTGATCTGGCACTGCTCATGAAAGTCCTTCCAAAGTTCCACGGAAACAGGAAGAGGCTTGAGAAGCCCTTGAGAGAGGTGCTAAAGCTCTGCCTTGCAGATGGTTCACAAGTCAACGTGGATGAGTTGAAAAGTGGGGAGATCGTTGATATCATTAGAAACTGGGAGGAACCCAGCAAAAACTTCCGCTTCAGACACACGGCCAAAAAAGTCCTCCGCATGCTCAGACAGCTCTATGAGATAGGTTTCGCGAGTTTTAGCTAATTCATTTCTTTTCGAAACCCTTATAACTTACGTTAAGTGGAAGAGGTTGAATTCAGTTTATACTTCCCGTTTTCCAACGTCTCCTATTAAAGCTCAGGCAATGTATCATAAAAGGGAACCTCCAAACCCTTCAGTGTTTTTATCCCAAACAGAACCTTGTAATCGTGTATGCAATCCTCTCCCCTTATCAGCTTGGTGACGCTCTTTCTAAGATCCGAAATGTCTTCTCCAAAAACACCCACCAGAATGTCATAGTCACCCCATACTTCATATACTTCAAATGTATGTTCGTGCTCCATGAGTTTTCTTTTCAGAACACGTATCTGATCTCCTGAGACCTCTGGCTTCAATTTGAGAAGTATAAATGCGTAGCTATAATTTAGTTTATCAAATCTAACATAGGCAGATATAAAGAGACACCCTTTTCTTTGTAAATTTATTCTTCTCCACCTAACAGCGGATTTTGAAAGTCCTATTCTCCTTCCAATCTCCGCGTCGCTCATTCTAGCATTCTCTTTTAAAAGCCTTATAAT
>WAPO01000081.1 GCA_015520705.1 Thermococcus sp.
AGAAGCCCTCCTCTCGCCCTATATCTGTCGGTGCAGTTTCTGAGCTCAAAATGTGCATGCATGTCGCTCCACGGCCTGAAGAATCCAGAGACAATCAGGGAACCAATCTCATCATAAAGACTCAGTTTTTCTCCGATTTTCACAGCCGGCATAACATGGAGGACTTTGAGGCAGAAGTCACCGACCTTGATTATGAGGAGATAATCCTCTCTAACGGGCACATACCTCGGGGTTCTGACCTTCCTTATTTCCATGACCCTGCCCTCCTCAAAGGGAAAGAGCGCTCTGTCCGGGAAATACACGTCGACCGCAGTCCCCAGCCTGTGGCCTGCATACGGCGTATTGAAGAAGCTGAACCATGAATCCTTTGGAATCTCAAGGCTGAGCCCTTCTATTTCCGCTATTTTCATCTTCATCCTCCCGCCGAATTCATGCTTTACAGCCCTTGTCATACCATCGTCCTGTTGCCAAATAAAGCTTGCTCATGCATGTTAATGAGTTGGCTTAACCTGCATTATCAGGTAAAACGCTTCCTTTTGCGAAGACCTTATATCCTCTCAATCGAAAATCTTTCGAGGTGATCTTGACATGTCAATGAAAGGCTGGTGGGGAAGAATTCTGAGGGTTGATTTAACCAACAACAAAGTTCAGGTGCAGGAGTATTCTCCGGATATGGCCCAGCAGTTCATCGGGGGAAGGGGTCTCGCTGTTAAGATTCTCTGGGATGAAGTCAAGAACGTTGACCCACTCGGGCCAGAAAACAAGCTCGTTTTTGCTTCAGGCCCGTTCAACGGTCTTCCAACTCCAAGCGGAGGAAAGATGGTCGTTGCCGCCAAGAGCCCGCTCACAGGCGGTTACGGTGATGGAAACCTCGGAACCATGGCCACCGTCCATCTGAGGAAGGCCGGTTACGACGCGATAGTGGTTGAGGGCAAAGCGAAAAAGCCGGTCTACCTCTACATAGAAGATGACAATGTTAGCATATTAAGTGCAGAGGGTCTCTGGGGCAAAGGGACATTTGAAACCGAGAGGGAGCTGAAGAAGATACACGGCAAGAATGTGGGTGTTCTCAGCATAGGGCCCGCAGGAGAGAACCTCGTGCGCTACGCCGTTGTTATCTCCCAGGAGGGCAGGGCTGCTGGAAGGCCCGGCATGGGTGCGGTCATGGGCAGCAAGAAGCTCAAAGCGGTGGTTATAAAGGGAACCAAGGAAATACCTGTTGCGGACAAGGAGAAACTCAGAAAGCTCAGCCAGGAGGCATACAATGCAATCCTCAACGCGCCGGGTTATCCGTTCTGGTACAGACAGGGAACGATGGCGGCAGTGGAGTGGACCAACGAGAACTCCGCCCTTCCAACAAGGAACTTCAGCGATGGATCATTCGAATTTGCGCGCTCCATAGATGGCTACACAATGGAGGGAATGAAGGTCAAGCAGCGCGGCTGTCCCTACTGTAACATGCCCTGTGGAAACGTCGTCCTCGATGCTGAAGGCCAGGAAAGCGAGCTCGACTACGAAAACGTGGCTTTACTCGGTTCAAACCTCGGCCTCGGCAAGCTCAACGAGGTTTCGGTTCTCAACAGGATAGCCGATGAGATGGGTATGGACACCATAAGCCTCGGCGGCTCTATAGCTTTCATAATGGAGGCAAAGGAGAAGGGACTGATCAAGGAAGACGCTCCTGTATTCGGCGACTTCAAGAAGGCAAAACAGCTTGCCCTTGATATCGCCTACAGAAGAGGTGAACTCGGCAACCTGGGAGCGGAGGGTGTAATGAGGATGGCTCAGAAGCTCAATGCAGAGGACTTTGCGATGCATGTGAAGGGCCTTGAGGTCAGCGGATACAACTGCTACATCTATCCAGCTATGGCTCTGGCATTTGCAACGAGCTCCATAGGCGCCCACCACAAGGAAGCATGGGTTATAGCATGGGAAATCGGCACTGCTCCCATCGAAGGTGAAAAGGCAAAGAAGGTTGAATACAAGATAACCTACGATCCCGAGAAGGCTGCCAAGGTCATAGAGCTCCAGCGCCTGAGGGGTGGTCTCTTCGAGATGCTCACCGCGTGCAGGCTGCCGTGGGTTGAAATCGGCCTGAGCCTTGACTACTATCCGAAGCTCCTCGAGGCCATTACGGGTGTTAAATACACATGGGACGACCTCTACAAGGCAGCTGACAGGGTCTATGCCCTCATAAGGGCCTACTGGGTCAGGGAGCTCGGCGAGAAGTGGGGCAGGCACATGGACTACGCACCGGAGAGATGGTTCAGGGAGGGCCTCAAGAGCGGGCCGTACAAAGGGCAGCACCTTGACAGGGAGAAGTACGATGCTCTACTCAGCGAATACTACAGGCTCCGCGGCTGGGATGAGCGCGGAATCCCGAAGAAGGAAACCCTCAAGGAGCTCGGCCTTGAGTTTGCCATCCCCGAGCTTGAAAGAGTTACAAAGCTTGAGTGACTTTGTTTTTAGTTTCATTTCATATTTAAATTAATTTTTATTTGACTAGGGGTGAAGAAATCTGAAGAGCTTCATCATTTTTTCTGAAATAAGGTTAAGTTTTCTCTTTGAATTTTTTCATCAATCAAAGCAAATATTCCAATTATAAAGAAGAATCCCCCTATTATCCAAATTGCGTCGGAGTATAAGGGAAGTGTTCCCCACGTGTTTTTGAGCAAATATCCAAACAACCCATAAGTTAAAATGGCCATTCCAACTGAGGCAGCTCTTGCATACAAAAGAGTGCTGGATATCACAGACAGCATCTTCTTTGAAATGAGGTATACTGCCATTGCCAGGGAAACTCCAAAAAAGAATAAAATCAAAATATTCATGGCATATCCCCCCAATCTACACACTGTGATCCAATCTCACCACAGCATCCAGAGCTCAATGCTAGACATAGTGGACAGGATACGGCTACACATGCAATCACACATGGAAGTGCACCACCACATGTTGTCAAACATGCTATTCCTGCGAGTCCACAACAATCCGCAAGACAATCGCTAGTAAAGTGGTAGTGGCAGCAATACTCATCGCAGCTTGCAAAGTCGCCACAGTCACTATCTGAAGTGCAGTCATGCGAGCAACTATCGGTGGTTGTGTAAACTCCGTTTGTTGTCATTGCTATGGTTTTGATTGTGGCATCTTTAATATTACTCCCCTGCACTTCCAATAAGAAACTTCTAATTTTCACTCCTTGCACTGGTTTGGAGAATTCGTAGAGTGCTATCACGTGCTTCTTGTCCTTTAGTGGAATTCCCATGGCAAGCATGGTTATTTTCTCCCCCTTGTAGTCAATCATGTGCTTTACAACCTTAACGTGAGAGTAGTCCACCTGCCAGGGTTTAGTCAGCTTCCAGAAGTCTCTCGTTGTAGCCAGTTTAAAGAACACGTGGGCTCTAGACCAGTTCTCCTGGGCCTTTCCGATGGGCTTTATAACTGCAAATGGATTCACACAACCCTTAACCTCCGGGTACTTAGGGTAGCTAACCACGTATGCTCCGTACGCTCCAATCAGGAGCAAAACCACAAATATGGCCAGTAACGCACGCTTCCGCATCAACCCCCCCCAACAGAGGTTTTGCATTAAATTATTTTCACTCATCATATATAACAC
>WAPO01000082.1 GCA_015520705.1 Thermococcus sp.
ATATACAGGCTTCTGCGGGCGAGGGGCTATGGGAGTTGAGTTACTCAGGGTTCTCTACACCCTCTTCATGGGTTCCTTCCTCATAATCGCGGGAGTGCTGACCTACACCTCGAAGGGTGAGCCCGGGATAGGCTTCAGGATAGGCTACACATACCTATCGGAGAGGGCGAGGAGGAAAGCAAACCGCGTTGCCGGTATAATGACAATCGCCACAGGTGCTGTCCTCATCATCGCAGGCCTGCTCTCCTCGGTTGCTATTGCCTATATTGTGGCAAAGAGGGAATACGAACTTGAAGAGCTCTCCCTTGAGGCTCCCGCCGGAAAGGAGAGGGAGATAAAACCGCCGAACGTTAGAAAGCACCTAACCTTTCAGCTTCTCTGCCTGATCGGAGTGCTTCTCCTCTCGCCAAAACTCCCGAGGGAGAGCACCCTCTTTATGTGCGCGTTAATTCTCCTGTTCATTAGCTTAACCATCTTTGCCTCCCGTCCGCTGGTCTTCCAGCTGGCGCCGGGCTTCAAGGGCAGAATGGCAGAAGGATTTGCCCTCTCGATGAGCTGCGCCTCTCTGATGCTCCTCATCCTCGCGACGGCCGAGGCTTTCAACGTTAGCACTCTCGGCGGTCTGTTCATCGGATTCCTCGCTCTCGGAGTGCTCTTCTACGGTGTGTTCAAGGCCCTCGTTAGTTCCTATGAAGAGGGCTACTATTAGGCCACCCCAAATTCCCGATAACCTTAAATTATCCTCCTCACTCCATCATGTGGTGATGCCATGTCCCTCCAAGAGCTCTACCGCTACATAAACTGGCGGATGGATCCAGAAGATGAGAGGGCAGGGGAAAGGTTCAGCAGGATAGCGGAGTTCTTTGAGTCCATCTCAGACGAGCTTCCACACGAAGGGAAGGTTCTTGACCTCTGCGCGGGAACTGGAATAGCGGGAGCTGCTCTCGCGAAGGCAACCAACGCCAAACTCCTCACCGTTCTCGACGCCAGAAAAGAGGATCTCGAAAAGGCCGGGGAGTGGTTGAAGATAGCGGGAATAAGCCCGAAGCTCAGAACCGTTCAGGGCGACGCGAGGGAAGCTGCGAGCCTCGTCGGGGAGCACGATATCGCAGTTCTCTGGGGCTATACGATGCCGCACTTCGACCCGTTTGATGCAGTAAAGCTCTTCGCGAATGCCGCCTTAACGCTGAGTAACGACGGAATCTTTATGATTGAAGATGGGGACAGGGTTTACGGCATACTTTACAGGGCGGGCTACAGGAAGTTCCTGATTGAAGGCCGGAGGGAGAACTGCACGATCGCCTCTATGCACGAGGGCTACGATGTTGTTAGAGGGACTTTTAAGAGGGGCTACTACATCCTCCCGGGCTTCAAAAAGATAAGCACTGTTGAGTTCCACTACTGGGACATAGCGACGCAACTCGCGATAGGGAGCGTCTTCTTTGGGGAGTATAAGCTGATAAGAAGGAATGATCATCGGGTTGAAGGCGTTGGAGACGTCCTAATCTTCAAAAAACCAAAGAGGAAGATAGCGGAGCTCCTCCTTGAATAGCGCCGCTCTGCCGGGGCTGAAAAGATGGAGGAGATTAAACCTTCACGCTTTTCTTGGGGACTTTCACATTCTTCTTGACATTGATGTCAAAGATGTGGATTTCATCATACACCTTTCCGGTTTCTGTTACCCGGTCTCCGTTGATGTCCATAATAAGCCTGAACTCATACATTGTCCTCTCGCTCACGAGCTTTCCATCTCTGAAACCGAGCTCAAGAATCCCGTTCCATACGCTAACGTTGGCCTTCCCCGTAGGAGCAATACTCCCCATAAGCTTCAGTAAATCGGTGGAGGTTATTCTGTAGTAGAGGAGCTGAGTTCCATTTACAAATTCTGTCTTTTCGGGTTTCTTCTGGAGGTAGAGCAGAGCAAAGCTCACGGGGTTGTAGTTCCATGTGAGATTGGCGAGCGTGCCGTTCTCAATCTCCTGAGTCATGCCGTTTGCTTCAATATATATCGTGTCTCCGATTGCGACCTGTCTGCTTGATGCCTTTCCCCCCTCTGGATATACGAGAGTTGTGGTATTTGTTTCCGCTATCCTGTTTTTAAGGTCAGCATATGCCCTCTTTTCGAACTCAAACGTCATGTTCTGTCTCTGCATTACTGTTCCATTTACCTCAAGGATGAGGTGGAGTGCCATGGTCGTGTTGTCTGTGAATGTGAAGTATTCGATGGAGTTGATATTTTTGATCAGCTCCTCCAGAGTGTATTTTTTGGGTGGGGGACTGGATGTAGTTGTAGCTGTGGTTGCAGAAGTGGTCGAAGCTGTGGTAACTGTGGGAGAGGTTGAAGCTTCAGAAGCAGATGGTGAGGTGGGGGTTGAAGTCGAAGTTTTTCCTCCTATGCATCCCGCTGCCATTACAAGCAGAATTCCGATAAACAGAGCTATCAACTTTTTCATCTTTTCCACGACCTGAATATTATCCCTATAACCCCCTGAAGATGCTTCTTTACTTAAGTTTTTCGTTATTGAATGAGGGTTCTTCAACACTAAACAAAGTAAAACTCCGGTCTTCTGTCCCTGAACACATCGTTCAGCTCATTTATCCTTTTGTTCCTTGCTTCTTCGAGGCTGAGCTCGACCACTCCAACCTCCTCTCTGTCCTCGCTTCCCATGGCGAGTATCTCTGCCTTTGGCGACGCTATGGTGCTCTTCCCGATGAACCTCAGTCCTCTCTCCTCTCCAACGCGGTTGGCGGTAATTGAAAAAACCCTGTTCTCAAGGGCCCTGATAGGCATCGCCCTCGGCGCGTAGGGCATCACGAGGTTGCTTGGATGGGCTATTATATCAGCCCCCTTCAGCGCCAGCGTTCTCATGGCCTCCGGGAAAAACCAGTCGAAGCATATCATAACCCCGATCTTTGCAATGCCTATGTTGAAGACGCGAAAGCCGAGGTTTCCGGGCTCGAAGAAGAGCTTTTCACGGTAGAAAAGGTGGATTTTGCGGTATTTGCCTATGTATCCACTCCCCAAAGGGCCGGTTATGACAGCGGAGTTGTAGAGCTTCCCCTTCTCGTCCTTTTCAGCCGTTCCAGCCACTATAAAGACTCCATGCTCCCTCGACTGTTCTGCAAGGAATTCTGTGGTTTCTCCATCCGGAATTTCCATCGCCACACTTTCGACTTCCTCCCTGCTCTGGAAATTATAGCCTGTATCAAAGAGCTCTGGCAGGACGATGAGCTCTGCGCCCTTTGCAGCGGCTTCGCGGATGAACTTCTCAGCCTTACTGAGGTTCCGGTTCACATCAAGCAGTCTGGGCTCCATCTGAACATACGCCACCTTCATAACATTCACCGATTTTTGTATGCACCTTCCTTTTATTTCCCTTTTGTGTATTGTCGGGATGTGACTCTCAGGCAGATGTTACGATGGCTGTTTTTCCCTTCAGCCAATTTTTCAGCCTGAAATTCGATGCTGCGATAGAATTTCAATCGCATTGGTGGATTAAGATTGCTAGAGATACCTGACGACCAAAAACCCGGCCAGAATTTGCGTAAATATTCCATTCCGGAACCAGACTGAGGAACGCTGGATTTTCTGAATAAAGGTTAAGCTCGGGTTATTTCATGTTTGCAATATAGAGAAGCCAGAATAGAAAGGTTTAAAAAGGGAGGGATAAAAGCGCACTTGGAACGATTACAGGGGTGATC
>WAPO01000083.1 GCA_015520705.1 Thermococcus sp.
GACTATGACTGGGCCATCAACCCTATAGCGGAGCGTTGCTATCTCCCTGCCTCTGTAGACATCAACCGCCACCAGAACGAGACCGTTGAGAGCTTTTTCTGCCGTTTGGGTGGGAAAGACGCTTTCTTTCATATACTGACAGGCGGGACAGCTCTCGGAGTGGTAGAAAATGAAGAAGTAAGCTCCCTCGTGGGACTTAATCAGGGCATTGAGCCCGTTCTCGCTTGAAACGTCGTGAAATGACAGATTTCCGTAGCTCACCTCTGCGGCGGTGGCCACACCGGAGAAGAACGCAAGAATGAAGAGAATCAGGAGTGCCTTTTTCACAGGGTTCACCTGAAAAAAAGATTGAAAGGGCGGTTAAAAGCCTTTTTTTGAAGCTTTTTTCATCAGAATATCGTTAGGACACTAATCAACCGCCGCGATGTGTATCACAAGGAAGAGCACGAAGAGCAACGTTGTTGCGATGTGTATGGTCTTCCAGTAGCTGAGGGCTCTGACGAACCGCATAGCGGCCCTTTTCTCGTGCTTTCGAACTGCCCTGGCAATCCTTCCGTAGATGTATCTCCCAATGAAGCCGCTCACGTTTAAGAGCACAAGAGTGATTCCCATTCCGAGACCGCTGAGGCCCGCGGCACCTGTGTAGACACCGCATGAGATGAAGTGGATGAAAGCAAGGAGCGACCCGGCCACTGTAAGCGCGTGGTGTATCTCCATGGGGGTGATGGGCCCGAGAACCGTCAGATAGGGCTGCTCCGGTTTTATCTCAAAGCCCCATTCACCCGATTTTCTGTGGACTATCATCATCTTCCTCTTTGTTAGGGCGTAGTAGGCAACACCGACGGCTATGAGCGCAACCCCTGCCTCTGCAAGGCCTCCATAACCCGCTTCATACTCGTTCTCCTCTTCATCCGCGAGCACCAGAGGGGAGAGAAGCAGAAGGAGGAGAAAAACCGTCAGGAGCTTAAGCTTCATCCTCTCCCCTCCTGAACTCCCTTCCAAACTCATTGAGGCTCACCTTCCCCCACTCGGTGACGTTTTCCCGGGGCGGCTTTTTCTCCGCTGGATAGCCAATCCCTATGATGCAGAGCACGCGGTAGTTTTCGGGAATTCCCAAAAGCTCCCTCACGTAATCCTCAGCGGTTTTGCTTTCATCGTGCATTCTGTTCCTTATCTGAACCCAGAATGCCGAGAGCCCGATGTCGAAGGCCGCCAGCTGAATGTGCTCCGCCGCTATGCTTGCATCTTCAATCCAGACGTCGCTCCGGCTTTCGTCAGCCGTTACTACAACCGCCAGCGGTGCCGTGGCTAAACCGGAGGCACCGAGCTTCGCCTCTGACAGTGCCTTCAGCTTCTCCCTCTCGTCCACCACAATGAAGTGCCAGGGCCTTTTGTTAAACGAACTGGGCGAGAGGAAGGCCGCTTCAAGGAGCTTCTCAACCAGCTCCCGCGGCACGGGCCTGTTCTGAAAGCGCCTCACGCTCCTCCGCTTTCTTAAAACCTCAAAGAACTCCATGCTACCACCTCACGTTTTTGGCTTCAGAATCATAAGGTAGTGGTGGGGAAGCTCCCGGTATTTAACCAGCTCAAAGCCCTTCGCCAGCCTGAGGATGTCTTCCGGCGAAAGCCTCTCGTGCAGCGGCGGCCCGAAGGGCGTGGGTTCCTTCTTCCACTCAGCCACAAGGACGAACGCCCTCCCGGCCCAGCGGAGGTATTCCCCCGGCCTCTCCATCTCATGCAGGACGCTTGAGAAGACGGCGAGGTCGAAGTTCCCTATCTCCGGCGGCCTTTCGGAGAGTATAACCTCGATGTTCTCCAGCTTTTCCTCCTCGATTCTTTTCCTCAGTATCTCGGCCATTCTGGGGTTTGCCTCTATGGCATAAACCTTCCTGAAAGCCCTCGCCAGAGGCACAGTTAGGTAGCCCGTGCCAGCGCCGACGTCTGCTGCCGCTCTCCTTTTAACCCCCGTGCTGAGGGCGAACTCCACGACATCCTCTGCCGGGAAGGCCTTTCTCCTCCACTCCGAGTCAAGCACCCGGTGATGATCAGGATTGAAGCGGTGCATCACAACCCCCATAATGATTAGTTCCCTCACGGTAAAAAGCTCTTTTGGCTACCGTTTCCCCCTGTCAAATACAACCTTTGGTTTTCAAAAGCCTTTTTTATGTCGGTTCATAGATTCCGGATGGTGAGGAAACATGATGGACTTTTCGAGGCACTTCCCTATCATCGGTATGGAGGGTCAGAGGAAGCTGGGCGAGAGCACAGTTGCCGTTGTCGGAGCCGGCGCGCTGGGGAGCTGGGAGGTCTTATTCCTCCACAAGCTCGGCGTCGGGAGGATAATAGTCGTTGACAGGGACTTCGTTGACGAGAGCGACCTTCCGAGGACGATCTACACCAAAGAAGACGTTGGAAAGCCGAAGGTGGAAGTCCTGAAGGAGCGCTTCGGTGTGGAAGGCCACTTCGAGGACCTGAACCCCGGAACTGTTAACCTGCTCGACGAAGCTGACCTGATAATAGATGGAACCGACAACATCTACACGAGGCAGGTGATAAACGACTACTGCGTCAAGAACGGCAAGCCGTGGATATATGTGGGCGTTCTCTCGACTTACGGCAACGTGATGCCCATAATTCCCGGAAAAACAGCATGCTTCCGCTGTTTGATGCCCAAGCTCCCGGAGAGGCCCTTCCCAACATGTGCGGTCGCCGGGATAATGAGCTATCTTCCGAGCTTCGCCGCATCTCTGGCCGTCGCCCTCGCGGCAAAGATTCTCCTCGGCGAAGAGGTGGAGAGCCGGCTCTTCTTCTTCGACCTCAAGAGCCTCGACTTTGAGAAGGTTGAGATACCGAGAAGGGATGACTGTCCGGCCTGCGTGAGGAGGGAGTTCACGTTCCTTGAAAAGAGGGTAAAGATAGAGCGCATGTGCGACGGCTCGATTCAGGTTACCCCACCGGAGAGGATGAGCATAGACCTCGACGAGTTCGCAGGGAGGCTTGAGAAGCTCGGCATTGAATACCTCAAAACCAGCCAGTTCATCCAGTTTGAGGACGACTACGCCGAGATACTGATATTCAAAACGGGCAGGATGGTCATCCGCGGTGCGGAGGACGAGAAGGAAGCCAAAAACTTCTTCGCCCGCTATTTAGGTGGTTGAAGTGATAATAGTGCGCTACGGCGAGATAGGCATCAAGGGCGGCAAGAGGAGGGAGTTCGAGAGAAAGCTGAGGGACAACATACTCGCCGCCCTCCGGAGGAAGGGAATCGAGGGAAAGGCAAGGATAGTAAGGGGAAGGATTCTCGTGGAGGCGCCCGATGAGGCGGCGGAAATCATAGCAAAGGTTCCAGGCGTCGTGTCGGTCTCCCCGGCGAGGGAGATGCTCTATGAGGAGGTTCCAGCCTACCTGAAGGAGGCTCTCAAAGGCCACAGCCCGGAGAGCTTCAAGGTTGAGACCCAGAGGCTTGATAAGACGTTCCTCAAAACTTCAGTTGAGGTCAACAGGGAAATAGGCGCCTTCATCGTTGAGAACTTCGGCTGGAAGGTCAGGTTGAAGAACCCTGAGCTCGTTGTGGGTATAGAGATAATCTCCGGAAGAGCCTACGTTTTCTTTGAGAAGATTAGAGGTGTGGGTGGTCTGCCTGTCGGGACTCAGGGAAAAGTCGTTGTTCTCCTCAGCGGAGGCATAGACTCGCCGGTTGCGGCTTTCCTCATGCTCAAACGCGGGGCTGAAATAACGGCGCTCCACTTTGATCAGGGGCTGAATGCGAGGAGCGTCGTTGAGAAGACCGTGGATATACTCAATGACTACTCCCCAAAGGATATTGAACTCATTGTCGAGAATCATTTTGAGGTGTTGAAGCCTTATGTCTCAGTCCTGAGCAGGCTGGGCCTTCAGGAATGGACATGCGTACTATGCAAGGTCGCGATGCTGAGGAGAGCAGCTGAGATAGCGAGGGAGGAAAAAGCCCTCGGCATCGTAACCGGCGACAGCCTCGGACAGGTGGCGAGCCAGACCTTAGCGAACCTCTATTTCGAGACAATGAGCGTGCGCTTCCCCATCCACAGGCCCCTCCTCGGTATGGACAAGGAGGAGATAGTGGCGATAGCAAAGAGGATAGGCACGTATCAGGCTTTCCTTGAGTATCCTTACTGCGACTGCCCCTTCAGGCCAGATAGAGTTGTCACGAGCGGGAAGGTCGAGCAGTTTCAGCGCATCCTAGATGTCCTTGAAAGGGAAGGTGTGATATGAGTCTGAAACTATACTACCCACATCTGCGAAGAAAGGTTTTAAAAGTGTGCTTCTCTACCCAAACCCGTGTATAAAAAGAATGGTGATGCTCATGCTGAAAGTGGAAAATCTTCATGTTAGGGTTGCTGATAAGGAAATACTCAGAGGAGTGGGGTTTGAACTCGCATCGGGCGAGCTCCATGTGGTCATGGGGCCAAACGGGAGCGGAAAGTCAACGCTCGCCCTCACAATTGCCGGACATCCGAAATACGGGGTTGTTAAGGGCAGGATAGCCTTCGAGGGGGAAGACATAACCGAGACAAAACCGGAGGAAAGGGCCCGGAAGGGAATCTTCCTCAGCTTCCAGCATCCGGTCGAGGTCGAGGGCGTTAAAATCATACAGTTCCTTCAGAGGATGCTCAAGAATCTGAGAGGCATTGACGAGGTTGAGGCCTACGACCTTATCTTTAAAGCCGTTGAGGAGCTCGGACTGGACAGCTCGATGCTCTCAAGGGAGCTGAATGTGGGCTTCTCCGGTGGGGAGAGGAAGAAGCTTGAGATGCTTCAGGCGTATCTGGTGAAGCCCAAACTGCTCATTCTAGATGAGCCGGACAGCGGCGTTGATGTCGACTCCCTCAAGGTCATTGCAGGGATAATAGCCAAGCTTCACAGGGAAGGAACCGGAATTCTCCTCATCACGCACTACGGCAGAATCCTTGAATATCTCAACC